>DAOWNJ010000104.1 GCA_030642645.1 Dehalococcoidia bacterium
ACCTCCTCAACAGCGCCACCCCGAAGCCTTGCCAGTAGCTCTTTTATCTTCAGCTCCTCAGGCCCTATCCCATCCATCGGGGAGATAACCCCGTGAAGGACATGGTAGAGCCCCTTATATCCCCTGGTCTTCTCCAGGGCGAGGATGTCGAGTGGCTCCTCGACGACGCAGATCTTGGTTTGGTCTCGATCCTCTCCTTTGCAGATTATGCAGGGGTCAGATTCGGTGATGTTCTGGCAGATAGAGCAGAATCGAACCCTCTCCTTCACTGCCAGGATCGCCTCGGCAAGGGAACGGGCCTCCCCCTCTGGCATCCTCACCAGGTGGTAGGTGAGGCGCTGGGCAGTCTTGGGGCCAATTCCGGGAAGCTTGTTGAACTCCTCGATCAGCCGTGAAACAGGCTGGGCTGTGGGGACAAAATCAAAGCTCAAAGCTGGGCCTCCTTTTTTGCCCTGGGACTATCGGTACCACTAGAGGCTTTATTTATCAGGTCTGGCGAACCTTGATCAGCTTTACTTCAGGTCAATCCTGGGATATTGAGCCCTCCAGTGGCCTCACCTAAGCGGCTCTGAGCAAGCTCCTGTGACTTCCCTATCGCCTCGTTCATTGCTGCCATCACCAGGTCCTCCAGGAGCTCTATATCCTCCGGGTTCGCCGCATCGGGGGAGATTTTGACCCCCTTTACCCTCTGATTGCCGCTCATGATGATGGTTACTGCACCGCCACCTGAGCTTGCCTCAACGGTAGCTTGAGCCAGCTCCTCCTGAGCCTTTGCCAGCTTTGCCTGGAGCTGCTTTGCCTGCTTTAATATAGATCGATTCATCCCTCCTCCGGCTCTATAATCATTGCCCCCATCTCCATTGCTGCCTTCACTAGGTGTCCCCGGGATGGAGGCCTCCTCTCCTTCCCAATAAGGGTGCAGCGTATCTTGTATGGTTGCCCAAACACCTCGCTCAGCTTCTCCTCCACCAGATGGCAATACTTTGGGTCCTCGATCTTCTCCTTATGGAACTCGTAGTAAAAGCCGAGGATGATGGTGTCATCCTCAAGCCCCACCGGCTCGCAGGCGTTCCTCAGGAATGCATCAAGGTTCCCCTTGGAGCCAACCCCCCTCAGCGCCTCCACCGCCCTGCCCCAGTTCTGGCGGAGATATTCGACATTAGGGGGGTAGGTCTTACCCTCTGTGGGTGCTCTGTCTATTGGTTTCGGTTCTATCTCAGGTGCTTCCCTCTCTGGTTGTTTGGCATCAGGCGGGGGTGGTCTCCCTTCTTCCAGGGCACATTCAACTAGCGCAAGCTCCAGTGGCAGTGGGGAATAGCTATCGAGGCGAAGGTCAATCCCCCCAAATAGCTTAGCTGCCTTGAGGATTTGCTCTGTGGAGGAGGTGGCGCAAATGCTCTTCACATCCTCAAGCTCCTCTTGGGTGAGGTCCACCGCCACCTCAGAGCCGCTCTTCACCAGGAGGATCATCCTAAGGTATTCCACAAGCTCTCGATTGAACTGACGGAGGTCTAGGCCATCGGCGACGACGCTGTTTATAGTCCTGAGCCCGGCAGTGACATCCCGGCTCAGAATGTATCTTGCCACCTCGTGAGCCCTGGGGTCTCCGCTTATCCCGAGGAGGGCCCGAACCTGAGGTAAGCTGATATCCGTTCCGTAGTAGGCATAAAGCTGCTCTAGGATGTTTTCGGCATCCCTGAGGCTTCCGGTGGCGCTCCTGGCGATGAGGCGAAGGGCCTCTGGCTCAATCCTTATCCCCTCCCTCTCACAGATGTGCTCAAGCTTGCCAGCAATAGCGTCCTGGGTGAGGCGCCGGAAATCGAAGCGCTGACAGCGGGAGAGGATAGTGGTTGCTACCTTGTGCGGCGCGGTGGTGGCCAGGATGAAGATGACATAAGGTGGGGGTTCCTCAAGGGTCTTGAGCAAGGCATTTGAGGCCGGCTCGGTGAGCATATGAACCTCATCTATGATATAGACCTTGTATCTCGCCATGTTTGGGGCGAATCTCACCTTCTCCCTGAGGTCCCGGATCTCATCTATCCCCCTGTTTGAGGCGGCATCCACCTCTATTACATCGAGGGCTCTGCCCTCGGTTATCGCCTGACACATTGAGCACGTATTGCACGGCTCCCCCCTCCCACCCCCCAGGCAGTTCACCGCCTTGGCCAGGATGCGTCCGGTGCTTGTCTTTCCTGTCCCCCTTGGCCCGCAGAAGAGATAGGCGTGAGCAACCCTCCCCATTAGGAGGGCATTCTCAAGCGTCCTGGTGACATGCTCCTGTCCCACCACCTCCCCGAGGGTCTGGGGGCGCCACTTTCGGTAGAATACCTGGGATGTCATCTCTGACTTTCCACCTCGGCTCTGGAGCGGAAGTATTCTAGTGAAGCATCTATATTGTCCAGTATATTTCCCTTGTCTTCGGGGAGCTTACCATCACCACCAGATATATAATAGTTTGTTGAGAAATCATCCACCACCAATTGTGATGCTACATCTAGCTCCTCTACAAGCCTCCTCGTCTCCATCAGGAGCCCTTCAACGGATTGCACTTGGAACTCCCCCTGCTCTTTCTTTTCATATAGGGGAGTGCCTTTGATAACCCAGAGGCTTCTGAGGCGAATAAAGTGTGGATTTATCGCATTCAGGACCCTTGCCGTCCCCTCAACATGCTGCTCCCACCTATCAGCCCCGCCAAGCCCGGGCATCACATACTCCGATAGTTCGAATCCTGCCTCAATTGCCTTCCTTCCGGCCTCGATCATCTCCTCGGCGGTTGCCCCCTTATTCATATACTTGAGAATCTCGTCATCGCCTGTCTCCAGGCCGACATGGAGCCTTGCGAGGCCGGCCCTCCTTATCTCTTCCAGCTCCTCCATCTTCTTATGTCGAACCGTCTTCGCCCTGGCATAGCTGGTAACCCTCTCCAGGGCGGGGAATGTCTGGCGAAGGAACTCAACTACCTCCACAAGCTCCGGGGTTCTCATTATCAGGCTATTTGAGTCTCCTAAAAACGCCGTTTTCACCCCATCGTCCTCTATCCAGGGTATGCCATTCACCATGGCTACCTCTCTTAGCATGTCCCCATATCCTGTCTTTTGTGCGTATTCCCTTATCTCATCCTCGATCCTCTTCATCGACAGGATGTCCTCTTTTATCTCCTCGACAGGCCTCAGTTCGAATTTCCTGCCCTTATAGGCATTGCAGAAGACACATCTATTCCAGGGACAGCCCCTGGTTGCCCTGATAAGCATGCTGTATGTCTCGGTTGGTGGCCTTATCGGTGGGACTTCGTATCTGATCAACATCCCTCTATCTCCCTCATGACCATCTCCTCCCTTGTCCTCATCTCTCGTTCATCCTCCTGGGTTTCATGGTCATAGCCCAAAAGATGAAGCACGCCGTGAATGGCAAGAATTGCTACCTCCAACTCTATGGAGTGGTTGTACTCCTTTGCTTGCGTCACCGCCTGGGGGTAGGAGATGAATACCTCGCCAAGGTGGAGGATGCCATCAGGCGGAGCTACAAAGGGCTCCCCATCCTGAAGGGCGAAGGAGAGGACATCGGTGGGCTCATCTTTGCCACGGTATATTCGGTTTAGCTCTTGAACCCTCTCCTCGTTGGTGATGACCAGGCTCAGCTCCACAGGCGAGCTCGCCTCCCCGGACAGGGTCTCCCCGATGGCACGGCTCAGCCTTTCAGAGTCAATAAGCCCCTGAAAGGGCTCATCAATATCGATATTGATCTCATGCTCACCCAAGTGAGCCCCTCCTGGGGCATCATAGCACAGCTATTGGGGATGGTCAAGGATTCCCTTGACGAAAGAGGCTGTAGCTTGGTATTATCGCATTATGAACTTTATCGATAAACTGTCAAGCGCCTCTCGTGCCAGCAGCAGTCTCGTCTGTATCGGGCTTGATCCTGACCCGGAGTTGATGGTC
>DAOWNJ010000001.1 GCA_030642645.1 Dehalococcoidia bacterium
ATAGAAGGTGGACAACGGTGCCGATACATAAAGGCAGAGATCTAGGGAAAGGCATCTTGAGAAAAATCCTCAAGGATGCGAAAATCAGCACTGATGGATTTGAGCAACTGCGTTGAGGTTGTATTGGGAATCGAGGCAAGGATCAAAGGATAGCACGCTCCCCGACAGCTCAATGGTAGAGCGGGCGGCTGTTAGTGGACAGTAATCATCTCTCGCAGCCTAGGAACTAAGTCAGGGTGCAAAAAGTTCGATTGGAGCAAGGTTGAAATACACAGTCATAATTGAAGAGGGGCGTGAATCCGGCTATGTAGCCTATGCCCCCGCCCTGAAGGGGTGCGCCTCCCAGGGTGAGACACGGGAGGAAGCCCTGAAGAACGTCAAGGAGGCCATGGAAGCCTATGGGGAAGCCCTCCTTGAGGATGGCCTCCCCGTTCCTACGGATGTGGGAAGGGACACAGTGGAGCTTGAGGTCAGTGCTAGGCAAGCAAGCTACCCCGAGGACCTTCTGGCAAAGAGGTAATCAGGGCATTAGAAAGGGCTGGGTTCTATATTAGGCGACGAAAGGGAAGCCACATCGTGATGAGAAGGGATAATCCCTTCGCTCAAGTGGTAGTGCCAGACCATAAAAGTATTGATACCGGGACATTAGCTTTAATACTTGATGGGGCCAACTTATCAGTCGAGGACTTTATCAAGCTTGTCAAGTAACTCTTGCAAGGTTGTATTGGGAATCAAGGCAGGGATCAGAGGATAACATACTCCCCGATAGCTCAATGGTAGAGCGGGCGGCTGTTAACCGCTAGGTTCGAGGTTCGAATCCTCGTCGGGGAGCCAAACATAACTTCCAGTCATTCAGTTGCAGACTCACACTTTCCATAATAGCTTGTACAGGAACGGCTCTTGACCTCATGGGGTGGGGAGGTAGGCGTTTTTAGCCATTAAAGCGCCGACTGGACATCTCGCCACACACTCACCACATAACTCGCATTTGGACTCATCCCCCAAAAAGGCGATTTCTAGGTGCCCAGAGGAAGTTCTTCCCTTGGCAGTCTCAAGCGCCGCACCGACAGGCGATCGCCATTTGCCCACCCCCCAGATCAACGACGCACAGCCGGCACACCCAGAGGGCTTTAGTCTTTTCATTGATACGGGCCTCATATTCATCGCGAAAGTAACGAATGGTGGTGAGCACCGGATTGGGCGTCTGATTTGAATCTAGCCCGCTCCGGAGGAAACCCAGGGCAATTTCCTTTCAAGGGTTCTATCACGGCTAAAGGCCATACACACCACACGGCAGATTCCACATCCATTGCATTTATCCGTGTCAAGGTAAATATTTTCTCTTTTACCCTTGGCTGCAATGGTGATAGCGCCTGCAGGACAGGCAGTCACGCAGAAGGGTGCAGGGCAATAGTTGGCACATATCGACTTCAGCATCTCTCCTCCTTTATCCTAGAATCCTCTCCGCCTCCTCCATATCCGCTTCCATTATATATGGGATACCCGAGACATCCGCTGCCTCTCGTGTCAGGGACATGAGGTCGTCCCTGCTCACGAAGTTAAGGGCAAATTTACGCTCCCCTGCCATGAGTTGCCTCAGGCCGGTGGCAATCCTGTCGTAATAGGTATAGATGCCTATTGCCGCCGGCGGTATCCTCTCGAAATCCTTTCCATACTTTTCCTTGAGTTCGGCTGCCTCGATGAAGGTGCGAAGTAGGGCTTCCTGGTATTCCTTGCCCTTCCCATATGTCTCCTCAAGGAGCTGTCCCTGTGTCTTCCCCACCATAGCGGCGGTAAGGGTAGAGCGACCCATGCATACCGCCTTTATATAGGGTGCTCCCAGGGCTATAGCCTTAAAGATGTGGTCCTCCAGGGCAAGCCCCCCGGCTATGGAACAACTTGGGATAAACTCCCCCTTTTCATCGAGCCTCTTAAGGAATTTATAGAGGAGGCTCTCTATATAAACCGTAGGGATCCCCCATTCATTCATCATTCGCCACGGGCTCATTCCGGTTCCGCCACCGGCACCGTCAACAGTGAGGAGGTCTATCTTTGCTTCCGAGGCAAATTTTACCGCCCGAGCTAGGTCCGATGCTTTGTAGGCACCTGTCTTAAGGGTAACATACCTGGCACCTACTCCCCTCAGCCGCTCCACCTCCCTTAAGAAAGGCTCCTCATCTACCATTCCCAGGCGGGAGTGCCTCTCGAATTCTCGTATGCCACCGGCCCTATAACCCTCCTGAACCACGTGGTCTTCAGGGTCGGGGATGACAATATATCCCCTTCGTTTAAGCTCAAGTGCCCTCTCAAGTGAAGGCAACTTGACCTCACCGCCGATATCCTTAGCACCCTGCCCCCATTTTATCTCGATGCCCTCGACTCCGAGCTTCTCTACTGCATACTCGGGGACACCAAGACGAGCATCCTCAACATTCGCCTGAACCAGCATCTCCCCATAGCCTTCATACCAGTCCCTATATGTCTTTACCCTCCTCTCAAGCTCGGGGGACCTTATAACCTTTCCATTTTTAAACTCGGCGTCTGGGTCCATGCCACAGACATTCTCTCCACATACGAGCACCGCCCCACACATGGCAATAGCGATGGCAGCCCCTTCCCAGTTCACCCTGGCTATCTCTGTTGAGCCCAGGGCACCGGTGAAGAAAGGGACTCTCATCTTTATCTTCTTCTCCCCGGCACCGATCTCGGTAGAGATATCAACCGCCTGGAAGATGGCTTTATCCGAGTCTGCCTCGATACCCAGTGCTCCCACACAACTGCCCTGGATATTGAAGTGGGAGAAATCGACAGGGTAATCCTTCTCCGCTCCTGCAGTGAGCTTACCAAAGGGTTGAGGGTAGATGACCTCCTTTCCTCGGAGTGCTGACCTCCCCACCTCGCAGTACCCTGGGCAGCCATCTACACATGTTACACATAGTCCAGAGTTGGGTGATGGCGTCACCCGGGTGGTGGTCAAGGTTGCCGCACTTGCATTTGGCTTGCTAAAAGACATCAAGACCTCCTTTATTTTTTAGAAATGCTCTTTTGCAAATCTAGCTAGCTTAAGAATCAGAACTCCACTTATATCCACATGCATCAAGACGGTCTTTAGCCCTTTTTAGTTCTTCCTCTTCGAATAGTTGCCTAAACCGCTGGTCGAGGACGTGAGCTTCTACTGAGAGGTCAAGTCTATCAAGTTCCCAGAGTGTTGCAAATCCGTCTTGAAATTCATCTGTAGAAAGCAGCTTTTTGCTGCCTCTAAGCCCCTCTTTTCCGTAACCATGTTAAAAAAGCGAGTTGCATTATAGCTACACTCCTCCTTTGCTCTTTCGTAAATGTCTATCATTGCACTATGGAAAGCAATTTCATCGTCCATGATTCGCTCCTCTTTGCATTTTTACCTGCATTCCCCTTCAGAGAAGCTATATGTTCTTTTGCCTTTTGGTGAGAATCTAAACCGACCTTTCTCTGTTATCCTATATATTATTTCGTCTTCCTTCATATGGTGGTCACTGAAAGATAAAATGCCATCTGGTTTCAAGACCCTGTATAACTCCTCAAGCACTCCATCTGGATCGCTTAACGCATGAAGAATATCGTGTAGTAGAACCACATCTACACTACTATCTGGCAATCCAGTTATACAATCGGAACAGATAGCCTCTACATTTGTTAGCTGCTTCTTGGAAGCGATACTCTTGACCCGCTGAATACCAAGTGGGTGGATATCCAGGGCATAAACCTTTCCTTTCGCTCCTACCATCTCGGCAGCAATAATTGAATAACTCCCAGGGCCACATCCATAGTCAAGTATGTAGAATCCTGGCCTTATCCCTATCTCATTCAAGATATTCCTGCGGGGTAAGAAAAAATCACGGATTCTGAAGCCAAAAGACATAAATTTGAAATGGAGATTACTCATTGGTTTATCCATTGCAATCGCCCCGTAATGCTCTTTTATCTGGAACAAGCGCCCATAGTATCGCTGCCCTAAGCATTTTCGACCCACTCCACAGCGTTTCGAAAAATGTGGAAGCCGTCCCCGTATTTCTGCGGGGGCTCCCTTGTCCACCTGGGGTGCTGGGTCCAGCGGGTAAAACGCTCGGGATGTGGCATTAAGGCGAAAATGCGACCAGAGGCATCGCAAATGCCAGCGATATTATCTACCGAGCCATTTGGGTTATAGGGATAGCCTGCCTGGACATTTCCAGTCTCATCAGCATAGTATAAAACCACATTCAACTCTTCCAGTATTCCGGGCTCAGCCACCACCTTACCCTCTCCATGGGCGACAGGGAGATACATAGAGGTCATTCCTTTAGTGAATATGCAGGGGCTTTTCTGGTTAACGCGGAGGTAAACCCAGCGACATTCAAACACCCCGGAATCATTGCCTGCCAGGGTTAATTGTTGCGGGCTTCCATCCGCTGGCCTGGGTAGGATTCCGGCTTTCACCAGGACCTGGAAACCATTACAGATTCCCAGAACGAGCCCTCCACTGTCGATAAAACCCTGAATATCTTCTCTGAGCTTCAGCCTTATTTCATTTGCCAGAACCTTACCGGCTGATATATCATCGCCATAGGTAAAACCACCGGGTATGGCCATTATCTGGTAGCTGGAGAGTAGCTTCTGGTGACCCAGTAGCTCCTTTATATGTGCTAGCTCTACCTGTGATCCTGCTTGCTCGAAGGCAAATGCAGTTTCCTCGTCGCAGTTCGTCCCCGGAGCTCTGAGTATCAGTGTCTTCACTCTTGCCACTAGACAAATCCTACCAGCGAAGGGGTCTCTCCCAGGCCTCCTTCAGCTCGGCAATAGAAGCTGAAAGCACCCTCTCCCCGGTAATTCCATAAACCTCGAACCTTTCATCATCCTTGACCCGACCGATGGCGGCGAAATCGACACCAGCCATCATACTCTCGAACTCATGCCTATCCTCCGGGGCTACCTCAACCAAGAAACGGGTATTCGATTCCGAGAAGAGCACGAAATCGCTCCGATTTATGGGCTCACCAAGTGGGACTCGTTCCAGGTCGATTACCATTCCAAGCCCTCCGGCGAAGGCCATCTCGGCAGCAGCTACCCCGATGCCACCCTCGCTCAAATCATGGCAGGCCCTGACCAGGCCCTTCCCCATGGCCCGACTGAGCCTGTCCATGAGTTCCCTCCCCCTCCTGGGATCAACCTTAGGCACATTATTGCCTATAAAGCCATGGATGCCGTAGTAATGCGAGCCACCCAGTTCGTTCCATGTTGTGCCAACAATATAGAGCAGGTCACCTTCCCGTTTTGAGTCCATAGATACCGCTCGATTCACATCCTCCATCACAGCGAGGGCAGAGATGAGGAGTGTATGCGGAATACAGATCGTCTTTCCTTCGGCTTCATACTCGTTATAAAGGCTGTCCTTGCCGGAAATAAAAGGGGTCTCGTAGGAGATGGCTATATCATGGCACGCCTCGGCTGCTCGCACTAAAGCTCCCAGCCTGTCAGGCTTATCTGGATTGCCCCAGCAGAAATTGTCCAATAGCGCCACCCTTCCGAGATCGCCCCCGACAGCAATAACCTGTCTCAACGCCTCGTCTATCGCAGATGCAGCCATCCAGTAGGGGTCGATGTCCCCATATTTAGGATTGATACCATTGGAAACGATAACACCCTTATTTGAATCAGGTATCGGTTTGACGATAGCGGCATCGCCTGGCCCATCGTTTTCTATTCCCACCAGGGGCTTGAGAATGCTGGCGCCCTGTACCTCATGGTCATATTGTCGAATCACACTTTCCTTACTACAGACATTGGGTGAGCCAAGGATTCCAAAGAGGTCATCACCAAGATCATGTGGCTCTGGAAAGTCTGGCTCACTATGCTGTGGCCTTTCCCAAATCGCCTCCCTCCTGAGCTGAGGCAAACCGTTATGCAGGAACTCCATGTCAAGGTCCGAGACGAGATTGCCCTGGTAGAAAAGCTGAAGATGTCGGTTGTTGGTGAACTCACCAATGACTGTAGCCTCTACATCCTCGCCTGCAAAAAGAGAGACGAGCTCGTCGACCGAGCCCCGAGGGGCAGCCAGCACCATCCGCTCCTGTGATTCGGACAGCCATATCTCGGTATAGGTGAGCCCTGAATACTTTAAGGGGACCAGGTCCAAATATACACACACCCCTGTCTCCCTTGCCATTTCCCCCACCGCCGACGAAAGCCCACCCCCACCACAATCGGTAATTCGCCGGTATAGCCCCCGATCCCGGGCCTTTAGAAGGGCATCGATCAGCTTTTTCTCTGTAATTGGATTACCGATCTGAACGGAGCTGGTAGAGATAGCCTCGGATTCCCTTGTAAGTTCTCCAGAGGCAAAGGTAACACCGTGTATCCCATCACGACCAGTTCTACCCCCCACCAGAACAACCAGGTCCCCCGGCTGTTGCTGGCCTATCTGACTCAACTCCTTCGGTAATAGTCCTACCGTCCCGCAGAAAACCAGCGGATTTCCCACATAGCGCTCATCAAAAAGTATGGCACCGTTGAGAGTGGGGATTCCAAGTCGGTTGGCGTAATCGGCTACACCGGCGCGGACACCCTTGAAGATACGGCGTGGGTGCAGGACACCTTCGGGAAGTCTATCGTAGGGAAGATCGGGAGGGCCGAAGCAGAAAACATCGGTATTCATAATGGGTTTTCCTCCCAGCCCCGCGCCCAGTATGTCACGAATAACGCCACCTATCCCTGTCGAGGCTCCCCCATATGGCTCAACAGCCGAGGGGTGATTATGGGTCTCGACCTTGAAACACAATGCGTAGCGGCCATCGAAATCTATTACCCCAGCGTTGTCCACAAAAACCGAAAGACACCAGGGCTTCCCGAGCTCCTCGGTAACCTTCATAATAGTGCTCTTAAGCAGGTTGTCGATAACAACCTCACCCAGCTTTATCTTGCCCTTGAAGGTCTTATGAATGCAGTGCTCAGACCAGGTCTGCGCTATGGTTTCAAGCTCGACATCGGTCGGATTACGACCCAATCTAGAGAAGTAATTCTGTATCTCCTTCATCTCGTTTAGGTCCAGCCAAAGTCTGTCCTTCGAGAGCTCTACTAATTCATCACTATCCATACCCAACAAATCGATAACTTCTAAAGAGAATTCATAAACTGTAGCGGGAAGGGAAACCCCTTCCCGCTTGGTGACCATGTGCTGGATCACGCTATTAACCAGTAGCTTGTCGCAGATAAACTTGAGAGCGCTCCCCGGGAGCTCGCCCCACAGGTAGTATCTCTCGGCAGTTTTCACCGACTCGACCGTTTTTATGCCAAGATCGCCAATCCCCTTCTCAACGCTCTCCTCCACGGGATCCATCACACCAGGATTGTAGGCGACCTCAATAACATGAGCATTCCTGTCCTCAATACGAGGAGATGAAACCTCCCCATAAGAATACTCTTCAACCAGTGGGTCAGCCAGTAGCTCCCGACAGATTCTCCCCACCTCTTCCTCATCTGGCTTCCCCTCAAGTAGATATATGTCGCTGACCCTGGCCTGCTTGACAGTCGTGATGCCAAGATCGCGGATGTCTCTCTGTAATGCCTCTCCTCTGGGGTCTGGAAAACCAGGCTTTACAGAGACCTCGATTCGGAACAAGAGATGCTCCCTTTCTGTGGAAACTTACCAGGTCTTGCCAAAGCCCACTCGGTTGCTCCTTTGGGTTTAGGCTTCCAAGTCTATTCCCCCCGGCTTTCTCAGGCTCTTGCCTAATGTTCCCAGAAAGCTTACAGCCCGTATTTACGCTTCGGCAATTTATTCTACGCGGTCAACTTTCTTAAGGCCTGGCAAGCAGCATCTGTAATCTGGTAAGCCAAGGGTGAAGCGGTAAGAGCGGGGTGAGTGCCCATGGGGAAGGTGGCCATTTGTTCGATTTTCATCCCACTTACTATGGCGAGGGCCATGAGATTTGCTATCTCACCAACACTCATAACACAGCAGGCATTACCACCCAGAATCTTCCCTGACTTCCGATCAAAGACCAGCCTGACCCTTAATTCCCTAGCATGGGGCATTGCTCCTGGGTGCTTGTCCACGGCGCTGGCCTCTCCAGTAACAATGTCGAAACCTGCCTCCATAGCCTGTTTGTCGCTAAGACCGCATGCCGCTATAGCAGTGTCCCCGACCACAGTGGAGAAAACGCCTATGGTGCCCTCATTCCTCCATTTTGGCCCAAGGAAATTGGCGGCGGCTATCTTCGCCTCTCTGGCGGCTATAGAGGCAAGGCGCAGGCCAACTGGCTTTCCATTGAAGAAGGAGTACTTCTCTGCGCAATCGCCTGCAGCGAAGATGTTGGGAGCACTGGTCCTCATATATTCATCAACCTTTATGCCCTTTTGCTCGCCGATCTCCAGGCCCGCCTCCTGAGCTATCCCTGTGTTGGGTCTTACGCCTATGCCTATGATGACCATGTCTGTCTTGAGTTCCTCGCCGCTATCAAGCTGCACATACTCCGCCTTGCCAACACCCCCTATAGAGGTCACCGCTTTACCAGTAACAAGGCGCACCCCTCTTTCCTGGAGTGTATTCTCAACCAGAACGCATTGATCTTCGGGGCAGACGAGCTGAAGGCAATGAGGCAATAACTCCACAATGGTAACATCTAGTCCTCTTTTTCTGCACTCATCGGCGAATTCAACCCCTATGAAGCCACCACCGATGATAACTACGTGCCCTGCCTTATCCATGGCTTCTCCCATACAGTGGAGATATTCTGCCTCTTTCCTAACGAAGAATACATTATCAAGATCAATGCCCCGTATTGGGGGTACAATAGGAATTGAGCCAGTGGCCAAGATCAATTTCTTGTAGCCTATTTTTTCACCACCGGCGGTGGTCACTACCTGCTTATCCGGGTCTATGGAGATGACCTTATCCACCAGCAGATTGGCATCTCCAAGGATGGTATCTGGCATTATATTGCTGTCCACGGCACCTAGGGTTCCATAGATGTAGGGGATGCCGCAGGGAACCATCACCTTATCCTCTTGCCGGATAACCAAGATGCTTTTTAGCTGATATTGCCTCTGTGCTACTATTGCCGCCTGAGCTCCAGCAGCGCTACCGCCAACAATTACTAAATCGAACTCCTTCATTTAATTAAACTCCTTTATCAATCTAGACGACTCACTCAAGATGTAGTTGAGCCTGGTCTTAACTGGTTTTCGTGGGGTCATGGATACACTGCAGAAGTGCCTGGCGCGTGTCTCTGAGCTGCATGTCAACGACACGAACGATGTGTTCCATGACTACACTGCATATGTGAGGATGCGTCTCGCATATTTTTCTCAACTGCCCACCATTAGCGACAATAACCTTTGTCTTTTGTGTCGTCCTCGCTGTGGCAGTATACCGGTGTGGTGGTAGCAATGCCGACCAGCCAAATACACAATTCTTCGTTCTGGTACAAACCGCCACATGCTGGTTTGGTAAAGGCTCGATCTCACAGTTCACTGCGCCATCATCAACCAAATATATATCTGTGCTTTCTTCGCCCTCCCTACAAATGATAGAGCCACTGTCGTAGGCCCTACTCTGACAAACAGCGGATACCATTCCCAGCTCTTCATCGCTCAAGCTATGAAAAATCTCCGTCTCTCTTAACCTCTCTATGGTTACCATTTCTGTCACCTCCCAGTTCATAGCAGATGTTATACTTTAGTAGCGCTATAAACATTTGTCAAGTGAGATAATATTGCATCTTAGAAGTTAATAATGTATAATAAAAGATAAAAGAATATCTTTCGTCCGATGGTACCAATGTACCCCAACCAAATGGCTATATCAGGTGAACCATTTGGGCTATTGATAATAGGACGGGCAGTCTATAAGTTGGTGTAAGAGGCCTTGGAAGGAGGAGTGTTGGCTCAGAGCAGGGTATTGATTGTTGATGATGAGGTCCTGGTAAGGGATACGCTGAGGGAGATATTGAAGCGGGGGGGGTATGAGGTTGTTGCCGTGGATGGTGCCGCCGCTGCCCTTCAGGAAGCGCGTAAAGGCTTTGATCTCCTCCTTAGCGACATCAAGATGCCTGAGATGAACGGCCTGGAGCTGATCGAGGAGTTTCGCAAGCTCTGCCCTGAGGTCGTGCCCCTGCTAATAACCGCTTACCCCAGTGTTGAAACGGCCCGTTCCGCCGTAAGCCAGGGTGCCTTCAACTATATCACAAAGCCATTCGACCGTGGCGAGATCTTAACAGCGGTGGCCGATGCCCTTGAGAGGAAGAGACTCGCCGAGAAGGATAGCCGGCTTAAGGAGCTTTCAGGGCTTTATCGGGTTAGTCAGGCAGTAACCACAGGGAAGGAGCAGGATGAGCTCCTCGATATGATCCTCAGAGTAGCCATTCAGCAGACAAAGTCAAGCGGTGGTTCCATTCTGCTATTCGACCCATCCGGCACCGGGGTAAGCGTGGCAGCCGCCGCTGGAGCATGGGACAGGGTAGCACAAATAGCTAACGCTATACTGGGAAATGATATAGACTCCCTCCTCGCAAAGACAGGGGAGCCGCTCCTGTTCACCGATGTTGAGAACCACCCCATGCTTGGGAGGGTCTTTAGCTCCTATCCAAGCCCCGAGATGCTGGATTCCAGGCCCAAGGGCCAGGAGATACTGCTGCTTCCCATAGAGATGGAGGGGAGAACAATCGGTTTCCTCAACATCTGCCGGGAGGCAGAGGATGAGCTCATCGCCGATGGGGACATGAAGCTGCTGCGCATTCTTTCCGCTCAGCTTGCTATCTGTCTGGAGAGCCGCAAGCAGTTCAATAACCTTGAGGATAGCTTCATTTCCACGCTGGTGTCGGTCGCCTCCGAGGTTGATCACAAGAGCCCCTATACCGAGGGCCATATGGAGCGGGTGGCAATATTATCTGTCGAGCTTGGAAGGCGAATCGGGTTGGGGCAACAACAGATGAGGGGTCTCGAGCTCGGGGCCAGACTTCATGATATTGGGAACATAAGCCTTAGCGAGGCTATGCTTAACAAGCCCGATACCCTCTCCATTCAGGAGTGGCAGATGGTCAAGCTCCATCCCATCATCGGGGATGAACTCCTGGCACCACTGGGTTTTCTGGATGAGGCTCGCCAGGTCGTGCGCCACCACCATGAACGCCTCGATGGCAAGGGCTACCCCGATGGCCTCCTGGGGGACGAGATAACCCCTCAGGTTCACATTGTGGTTCTGGCTGATGCCTACGACGCTATGACCTCTCCCAGGCCCTGGAGGCCAGCTATGGAAGATGATGAGGTTGTCCAAGCTCTGCTCGAAGAGAGGGAGGTAAGATTCAACCCCGCTATCACCGACGCCTTCTTAGACATGGTGAAAGATGACATATGGAGGAGCCAATGGCAACTGAGATAGAGAGATCGATGAAGGAGAACCTGGGGGTAAGGCTTCTGGGACTTTTGGACGCCGTAAGGGGTTCCAGAGGGGGGTATGACCACGAGCTTTTGGCCCGTCTGGAGCACATCATGGGGGAGGCGAGCAGGGAACCCCTATTCCTATCGCTCGCTAGTGAGGATAGAGCCGCTATAAGGAGATTTATCGAGGATATAACCTATGGTGATACTGATAGGAGCATCGAGGTCACCATGGGTTTTGAGATTGGCTACCGCTATGCATTGGCCTACGGCTGGCTTGGCCAAAGAGACCCTTTAACCCTAAAGCAAACAAAGGCCTTGCCCAAACCCTAGGACCCGATTCCCCCTATACAGAGATCAGCCCGTGCCTGAGGGCAAGAACAACAGCATGGGTTCGGTCATTCGCAGCAAGCTTTCTCAGGATAGAGGTCATGTGGTTCTTGACTGTCTGCTCGCTTATCTTGAGGCTATGGGCGATCTGCTTATTGGCACAGCCATTGGCCACAAGGTTCAGGATCTCGATCTCCCTCGGTGAGAGGGGGGCCACAAGGACCTGCATGTCCTGGCCGGCGAGCACCAAGCTCTGGAACTGGGAGAGGATTCGTGAGGCGAGGTCAGGCTTGGTGAGGAGAGTCTCATTTATGGGATACTCCCCCCTCCGGACCGTCTTTATCACCCCGACAAGGCTCTGTGATGGTATGTTCTTTGTGACATACGCCTGTGCCCCGGCCTTGACCGTCTGAAAAAGCTGGTTATCCTCCTCATAGGATGTGAGGACGATAACCGATACCTCTGGCAGGCGCTGCCCGAGATGCCTTACTAGATGAAGGCCCCTCAAAGAGGGAAGGTCTATATCTACAAGAACTACATCTGGGCTGTAGGCCTCGATCACCGAGACGAGGTCCTCCTCGGTGCCATCTGCCTCCCCGATAAGCTTTATACCCGCCCCCTCTGGCAGGGAGGCACGAAAGCCCTCCCTCCAAAGTGGCTCCTTGTCAACTAGGAAAACCTCTATCATCTCCATATACCACTCACCTAATATAGTTTCACGCCGTAGTTTAACATATTTTTTTATGCTTGGCTATATTACCTTTCTCCTATTTTTAGAGAGCATGCTCCAGAACCAATACCTCTATTTCCAAGGGAAGGGTCTCCTTACTGAACTCAACCTCACTGGAATCAGACTCCACAACCCCCGGCATCCCCCTGATGAAATCATCCACCCTTGCTATGGGATAGCCGCACGCTTTGGTCTTAAAGTGCATCGGGATGATGAGGCGTGGATTCAGCCTGCTGGAGACCTCGGCGGCTGTCTTCGCATCTATGGTGAAGAAGCCACCAACCGGGATGAAGAGGATATCCACACCCCCTATCTCCTTGGCCTGCTCCTCCGTGAGCCTGTGCCCTAGGTCTCCCAGGTGGCAGAGCCTCACGCCATCAACGGTGAAGCAGAATATGGTGTTTGGCCCCCTCTCCGCCCCACCGGCGTCATCGTGGTAGGAGGCGATACCCTTGAAAGCTATCCCCTTGGCCTCGTTTGCCCCGACCCCCTTTATCATCCTAAATCCTCCCCTGACTGCGGCGGCGTTGTTGTGGTCAGGATGGTCGTGGCTTATCAGGACGACCTCAGCAGCCTCATCTATCTCCCCATAGTTGATCCCACCCCCTGTGGTGTAGGGGTCGGTGATGACCCTGGTCCCGCTCTCTGAGGTGATGAGGAACGATGAATGACCTAGCCATTTTATCTTCATGATCTATCCTCCTCTTACTACCCCTTAATCTGCTCTTGAGCCAATGAGAGGGCGAGGTTCACCAGGGTTCTCACCCCGACTCCGGTCTCCCCCTTGACCTGATAGGCCTTGTCCTTATCGGTGCGCGATGTGCCGGCGATGTCGAGGTGAACCCAGGGGGTATCCTCCACGAACTCGGCCAGGAACTGGGCGGCGGTGATGGCACCACCATACCTCCCACCCGTGTTCTTTATATCGGCGGTGTCGCTCTTGTTCTGCTCCTTATACTCCTCATACATCGGCATCTGCCAGATGCGCTCCCCTGCCGCCTCTCCGGCCTTGATGGCCCTGTCTATTATCTCCTGGTTATTTCCGAATGCTCCGGTGCAAATATTGCCGAGGGCAACCTGACAGGCTCCAGTCAGGGTGGCCACATCCACGATGGGGGAGAGCCCGAGCTTTCTGGCATAGCAGATGGCATCGGCCAGGATGAGCCTCCCCTCGGCATCGGTGGATATGATCTCGATTGTCTTACCGTTCATTGCCCTGAGCACATCGGCTGGCTTCAGGGCGGCTCCATCGGGGAGGTTCTCCGTTGCCGGCACTAAGGCAGTAACATTTATCCTTGGCCCAAGCTCTGCGATCGCCCTCATGGCGGCGATCACCGCCGCCCCGCCGGCCATATCCCCCTTCATATCCCCCATCCCTTCAGAAGGCTTGATGGAGATGCCACCTGAGTCAAAGGTTACCCCCTTCCCCACAAAGCCAAGGGTATTCTGTGATGAGGGGTCTCCCTTATAGCTTATGGTGATGAGCTTCGGGGGCTGGCGAGAGCCCTGAGCAACCCCCAGAAGGGCTCCCATCCCAAGCTCCTCCATTTCCTCACGCTCAATGATTCTTAGCTCAAGGCTACCCTCATCGGCAACCTTCCCCGCCGCCTCAGCCATATCGGTTGGGGTCATGTAGTTTGCCGGCTCGTTGGCCATGTCCCGGGCAAGGCATGTGGCCTCGGCAATGGCCTTGCCCCGAAGTAGGCCACTCTCCATCTGGGGAAGCCTCCCTTCATCCCCCTCCACGATGAGGAGCTCCTTCATCTCCTTAAACTCTGGCTCTTTAGTGGTATGCTTTTTGAAGGTATAGAGGCCAAGGGTGGCCCCCTCACATATTGCCTGGGCAACATCTCCATGGTCCAGGGCGCCGGCCCCATGGGCGATGGTGCCCACAAGCCCCACCCCAGCCCTTCGAAGAGACCTGAGTGCCTCCGCTGTAGCCGCTCTAACCCTTTCCAGGTTGAATTTCTCCTGCTTCCCCAACCCCACAACCACCACCCTATCTGCATCCATCTTCCCAAGGGTGTGGATCAGGGTCACCTCACCATCCTTCCCCTTCATCTCACCGCCGGCGATGAGCCTGATGATTGCCCCTTCAAGGGCTTTATCAACCTCTCCTGTGGCGCCATCAGGCCTTTCCACCCCCTCAAAGAGGCTTACTATAATGGCATCTGCCTTCATCTTTGTGATGTCTCCTGCTATGACACTTATCTCCACCTTGACCCTCCTTTTCTATCTCCGCTTTACCTGACGCACTACCTTCTCGATCACCGGGGTGATGTCCCTTGAGGTGTCAAGGGAGAAGAAGTTGCGCCCTATCCTCTCAACTGAGGGCCTCATCCTCTGATATACCTGCCAGTCGGCATCTGATCTCTCACCGGACTCGTTATTCCTCTCCTCAAGGCGCTGCCTTACAAACTCAGGCGGGGACTTGGTATTGACTATAATAAGCCTCGCACCGCGGGTGTCAGCGATGTGATAGATGCGCTCCCGGTTTCGCTCCTGAAGGTTTGTAGCATCGAGGATAACCGGTGTCCCCCGCTCGAGGAGATTCTCGATAAGGCAGTGAATAGCCTCGAAGAGGTGGGAGCTCTCATGGTGACTATAGCTAGGGGTGGGGAATAGCACCTTTCGCATGGCGTCGCTCTCCACAATGGTGAAGGGGAACCTCTCGGCCAGCCTCCTAGAGAAGTATGTCTTTCCTGTCCCCGGAAGGCCACTCACTACAACGAGGGCGGGGCTTACCATCGGCTCAGGGAGCTCACCCATGCTCTCTAGAAGCCTCTCCACATCACTGGTGAGCGCAGGATTGGAATAATAGGACATCTCACTCCCTCTCGGTGCTGGCTTCAACGCTGCTGGGGAAGAATATCCTCCTCCCATATTCTCTGAATGCCAGGCGCAGCCCGTCAAGGGATAGGGAGGGGACGTCCACGTAGATGAACCTCCTCCCAACCTCCCCGACGCCGTGGGCATCCGAGCCCTGAATGCAGGCATACCTTTTAGGGTAGTGGGGCATGAGCCCAAGGTTCCAGAGGGCCTTATCGCGCTCGATCGTGACCTCCAGAGCGCTCAGGTAATCGCTAGAATGGATCCTCATCTTGTCCCGGGGGTTTTCATCTGAGGCGATGAAGCCCTTTGGCTTTCGATCCACATGGGCTGCGACTGCCAGGCCGCCGAACTCCACTATCCTCTGGAATACCTCATCAATCCAAAAGCTTGTTTCGGCAAACCCCTGCCCCCTTTGCTCCCCCTCAAAGCCGAGGGTATCCAGGAGACATCTCATCTTCTCTATTGGGGTGCCCTCATCAAATATGGCGAGGGTATGGCCCCCTCTTGTCGAGAGCTCGATTCCGGGGAAGACAAATAGCCCATTTATCATTGCCGCTTTGATTATTGGCTCGATGCCCTCAACGGAGTTATGGTCAGTAATGGCGATCGCATCCAGACCACAGTTAACGGCTGCGACAACAATGTCCTCTGGGGATGTTCTCAAGCGTGCCTCGGGCACAACATGGTCTTCATAACAGGAGGAGACAGGCGTATGGATATGGAGGTCTATCTTCTTCAACACCCCTGAATTCTATCACACCGCTTGCGGCGGCGCAACGAGCTATGGAATAAGCTGGGCTATAACTACCAGGATTAGTATGGCGATCATGGGGGTGATGTCCACCATCCCAATGCGCGGAATGATACGGCGAAGTGGGGAGAGGATAGGCTTAGTGATATAATCAAGGACAACTATGATGGGGTTCCCGGGGTCGGTGATAAACCAGGAGAGGATGGCCCGGAGAAAGATGGCAAATGCGAGCACCTCAAGGAGAAACTGGATAAACTTTAGGAATATCTCCATTTGACAATCTATCCTCCCAGTTCTCTTGCTTTTTCATAGCCTGCGATGACGGCATGGGCAATGATGGCCCTCATTCCCCCCTCCTCTAGCTGTAAGAGTCCCTCAGCGGTGGTCCCCCCAGGTGAGGTAACCATGTTTCTGAGCTCGGCAGGCGCTTTGCCAGATTCCTGGGCGAGTCGGCTCGACCCCAGCATTGTCTGGAGGACCAGCCCCTCTGCCATATCACGGGGTAGCCCGATATGAACCGCAGCATCGATGAGCGATTCTATAAATAGAAAGACATATGCCGGCCCGCTCCCGCTCACCGCGGTTGCCATATCAATATACCTCTCATTGGAGACATTTATCTCCCTCCCTATTGCTGATAGGATGGACTTTGCCATCTCTCTTTGGCTCCGGGTTACCTCCGGCTGGGCTGTCCAGACGCTCATACCCTCTCCGATCTGGGCCGGGGTGTTTGGCATGGCGCGAACTATGTCGTTATACTCCAGGCCACGAGTGAGGGTAGCGATGCTTTTCCCGGCGACGATGGAGAGGACCAGTTGACCAGACTTGAGCCTCCCCCTCATCTCCTCCATCACCTCGGCGAGGTTCTGTGGTTTGACGGCGAGGACGATGACCTCGGCACCCTTGATGGCCATACTGTGGTCCTCTGTTACCTTAACACCGTAATCCCTCGACAGGGCTTCTCGCCTTATGGCGCTGGTGTCACAGACGATAATCTCCTCAGGCCTAGCCACCCCTCTAGCCAGGATGCCCCTGATCATCGCCTCCCCCATAACCCCACCCCCAATAAACCCGATCCTCATGCCTTTACCTCCTGTTTCTCTCCCCGAAAATGGCCCTACCGATCCTGACCATTGTCGCCCCCTCCTCCACCGCCACCTCGAAGTCATCGGTCATCCCCATAGAGAGCTCTTTAAGCCCAAGCGAATCCCCTAGCTCCCTAAGCCGCCGAAATACAGGGCGAACCTCCTCAGTGTCATCACTGTTGGAGCAACAGTCATGAGGCCCTTTATCTCCAGCCCTGGCAAACGGGCAATCACCTCCACCGCCTTTGAGACCTCAGATGCCGAAAAACCGTTCTTGGTCTCCTCAGCGGAGACGTTGACCTCGACGAGGACAGGTATGGTTCTTTCGGTCGAGCGGCTCAGCACCTGGGCAAGCCTCAGGCTATCAATGCTGTGGATTATATCAAAAAGCTCAACTGCAGTCTTTACCTTGTTTGTCTGGAGATGACCTACCATGTGCCAGGTGGGGCGAAGCCCCAGAGACGAGAGCTCCTCAACCTTTCCCCTTGCCTCCTTGACCCTGTTCTCCCCGATATTGCTTATCCCCGCCTCAAGCGCTT
The DNA here is from genome assembly GCA_030642645.1 of Dehalococcoidia bacterium. Lineage (GTDB taxonomy): Bacteria > Chloroflexota > Dehalococcoidia > E44-bin15 > DAOWNJ01 > DAOWNJ01. The sequence continues at coordinate 17,659 of DAOWNJ010000001.1, forward strand.
TTTTGATGGCGGTGGTATCTACCCCCTTGCTCACGGCGACGATGGTGATCTCATCTGGAGAGCGGTTTGCCCTCTCAGCCACCCTGTTGATTCGGGTCTCTAGCTCCACTATATTTCGCTCAATATCCATATATCACAAGACTCATTTATGGCATTCGGTTTTGGCCCTCTCAAGCTCACGCCTGAGATAGCGCTGGTCAACTCCGGAGTCAACCATCGCCCAGGGAAGCCTCTCATCGTAGGGGATCTCGCGGTGAGCGTAGAAGTCAGGATCAAGGTCTGATTCCTCAAGAGCCCTGCGCCACGCCGAGAGCGAGTCCTCCGATATACTGGCAAGGACAGCGCCCAGTCTGGAGTCGCCCCTTGCTAAAACCCCCTGAACCGTGCTCCAGGCGGCGCTCTCCGACTTTACCTCAATCCCCTTTTGACATAATCCTCTAATCAGGGATAGGCGATGCTCTAATACATCTGCCCTTTCCATAGGAAGCCATTGGAAGGGAGTCCCCGCCTTGGGTACGAATGGCCCTATGGTTAGGGTGATCCTGGTATCGGCTTTATGCCTATCGATGATTTCTTTACAGGCAAGTGTCAGTTTGACGATCTCCATAACATCATCGTCGGTCTCGGTAGGGAGTCCAATCATGAAATAGAGCTTAAGCTGGCGGAGCCCCTCCCTGGCCACCTTTTCCACCGCCTTGAGGATGTCTTCCTCGGTAAATCCCTTTTTAATAACCCTACGCAACCGCTCTGACCCAGCCTCCGGGGCGAGAGAGACGGTTTTTGTCCCACTCCCGGCAAGCCCTCTCAAAACAGTGCGGCTTAAAGGGCGGACCCTCAGGGAGCTAACGGAGAGCTCAACCCCCATCTCTCGAAGCCCTATCACCAGCTCATCTATCTGGGGATGGTCCGAGACTGAAGCCCCCACAAGACCAAGCCTCTTTCGATATTTTATCCCCTCCCTTGCCTGCTCAAGGATGCACTCCATGGAACGATGGCGCATCGGGCGAAACTGGTAGCCAGCGAGGCAGAAACGGCATCCCCAGCCACAACCACGGCTTATCTCGATAAGATACATCCCGCCAAGCTCTGTATCCGGTGTGAGGACCACCGATGTGGTGGCAAAATCGTCGATATTTTTTACCCACTGGCGGGCGACCTTGGTATCTGAGATACCTGGAACATAGACCCCAGGAAGAGAACAGAGTTCCTTCAAAAGCCCCTGTTTTTTTCCAACTCCCTCGGCGAGAGTATCAACAAAATAGGGCAAGATAACCTCCCCCTCCCCGATGGCAAAGCAATCGAAAATTGGTGACAGGGGCTCGGGGTTTGCGGTAATACACGGGCCACCAGCCATAATCAAGGGGTATCTTTCACCCCGTTCAGCGGCCAGGAGTGGTATGGAGCCTGCCCGAAGAAGCTTCACGATATTGAAGTAGTCCAGCTCATAGGAGACAGAGAATGCCAGGACATCAAAGTCGCTCAAGGGGCGCTGCGATTCCAGACTCAGGGGGACCTCATCCTTCTCACAGAAGAACCTCTCACAGACAATCCCCTCACAGCTATTGAGGAGGGAATAGATGGTCTGGAAGCCAAGGTTGGACATCCCAAGATAATAGGAGTTGGGATAGATGAGGGCGATGGGTACCCTCCCCCCCCAGTCTTTATAGATGGTGCCCTTTTCCCTGGAGAGCCTTCGCCTAGCTTTTTTGACTGCATCCTGCCTCATGTCCCTTGAATTATATACTAATACAGACTGCTGAAAAAGTCCTTCGGACATTTTTCAGCAGCTTTGCCCCACCCCGGTGGGGAAGGGGGTTCCCCGCTAAAAAACGCAGTTTTTCAGCGGTCTCAAAATGGTATAATGTAGTCTGTGAAGGCAGTTTTTTGATGGTTGCCAATACCGGGAAGCTAAAGTCGTTTCTCATACCGTGGCATGAGTCGCTCGAGGATCCAAGGGCAGCCCAGGAGTCTACCCTCTCAAAGCTCCTTGAGGGGTATCAAGAGACACGATATGGCCAGGGGCGAGGCGCAGACCAGATATCCACCATCGAGGGGTTTCAGGATTCTTTCCCTATCATCACATACGAGGGGCTTAAGCCACATATAGATATGGTGATGGATGGAGATTTTGAGGCCCTCCTCCCCGAACCACCGGTAGAATGGGCGCTCACCAGGGGCACCACCGGAGCATCGAAGTTTATCCCCTTAACTGAGACCGACCTTGCCCAGAGGGCTATCTTGGGCAGCAGGGCAATCCTAAACTATGTATACCGCACCAGTAGATACGATATTCTTGAGGGATATGACCTGAATCTGAATTTCCCCTCGATTGCAGGCTCAACGGAGGTGGATGGGAAGGAGTTCTTCTATGGATATAGCTCAGGTATTTATGCCAGACACAGTGGAAAGATGGCACAGCTAAAGGTGATCCCATCTCAGGAGGAGCTTGACGCCCTTGGTGGAGGGGTAACCGAAAGGGACTGGGAGAGGAGGTTTGAGCTTGCCTATGAGAGGGCAAGGGATAGGGATGCCACCATGCTTATCGGGGTCACCCAGACCATGCTCCATTTCGGCAGCTATCTTAAGAGGAGGTGGGGGATATATCCCAAAGACCTATGGGATATTGACATAATTGTCGCTACCAGCATCGCTGGCATTCAGACACGATTTAAGCCTGCGCTAAGGGCCCTTTATGGCAATGCCGCAGTCGTTGAGATATATGGGGCCACAGAGGGGATGTATGCCCAGCAACTGGACGAGAGGCCCTATGTTGTCCCAAACTACGATACCTATTTCTTCGAGGTGGAGACAAGAAAGGGCATAAAACCGCTCCATGAGCTCGGGCGAGGAGAATACGGCAGCCTCCTAATCTCCTCCTGCCTCTTCCCAAGGTATAAGATCGGCGACATCATAAGATGCGAGGATAAAGGCTACTTCCGCGTCATCGGCAGGGAGAGGCCCTTCGCCTTCTTAAGGCACATGTTTGGCAGGTTTCTGGACTGGGGCTAGCCGAACGGCCTTCTTGCCCTGAGCACCCCATAGATTAACACCGCTAGCCCGACCACGATGACGATTATCGGCCACCAGTCCTGAATGCCGCCGATGTTGCTCCCTCCAATGGCGATGAGGATGAGGCCAATCAGAACCCTGCCAAATATTGGCCTTCGATAGGCGGGCAAGAGGTAGCGGATCAGGACATCGAGGATGAAGATGCAGCCTATGCCCAGGAGGAAGTAGGCCCACCACTTATCCCACTCTATAATGCCCTGGAGCCCCAGGAAAAGGAAAACACCCAGCAGGACAACGACCAGCCCGAAGAAGATGGCCGAGAACGGGTCTCTTCGCCACTTCTCCTCCACCCCTTCCCCTCCCTTTTCATCATGGTTCTTCTCGTCCTTTTCACCGCGCCTTCTCTCTGACATCGGTCACCTCCTAGGATTTACCAGATGGCGTGGATAAACTGCTTAATGGTGAACCATACCATATGCCGCCATACCCTTCTCTTCCAGCTATTCCTTGAGAAAAGCCCCCTGGCCAGCTTTACAGGGTCAGTGTAACAGGATGTGAAGCACCAGTGATACCAGGAGGTAAGCTGCCTTCGGGAAAGGTATTCAGTCGGCATAATAGCATTTGCCATATTATACAGGGAGTAGTCAACTGTCTCCAGCTGGCCATTTGCCTTCGCCTCCTCATATACATCGGAGCCCGGGAACGGGGTGAACATGGTGAATATAGGGAAGTCCACATCCAACCACTTCATATATCGGACCTTGTGCTCAATGGAGCGGGCACTATCATTCCTTGAGCCGATAAGAAGTAGCCCCTGGCAGACGATGTCATTCTGCCTAAGGAGCTCAACCGCCTCCCCGACCTCCCTGGTTGTGAGCTGCTTGTTGAACTCACGAAGCTCCCTGTCTGTGGATGACTCAACCCCTATCTGAGCCATTAGATTACCAGCCTTCCTCATCTCAGGAAGGAGCTCCTTATGTTTTATCACCAGGTCGGCCCTTCCCTGGTAATACCAGGATATATCAAGGCCCCTCTTTATTATCTCTTCACAGATACCATGAATATGCTCTCCATCAACATTGAAGCAGTCATCCCCGAACCAGAAACACTCCCTGCCATATTCCTTATTAAGTATCTCCATCTCATCGACAACCGCTTTCGGGTCCCTTGGCCTCCACTTTGCACCCCAGAACCTCCACTCGGAGCAGAAGGTGCACTTGTGAGGGCATCCGCGGCTTGAGAGGATGGTGGTGAACTTGCCGAATGCAGTGAAACGATACTTATTCATAGGCAGGAAGTGGTAGGCTGGGATTGGAAGCTCATCTACATCGATGAGGGGTTGGTCTGGTGTCTTGATAAGCCCGCCGTTTTGCCTCAAGGTAATGCCCTTCACCTGGGATTAGTCCCCTCCATTATCTAGGCACCTAACGAGGTCAACAATGGTGCGCTCCCCCTCCCCTCGCGCAACGATGTCGATCCCAGGGTTCTCCATCAGTGTCTCGCTAGCGTCGAAGGTGGGATGCGGGCCGCCGTTAACGGTTCTAATGTCAGGATTCACCTCTTTGGCGATCCTCATTGTGCGGAGGGCCTGGGGGAAGAAGGGGGTAATGGCGCTTGCGCCTACGATACCGGGCTGAGATTCCTCGATGGTTCTCTCCAGTCCCACCCAGCCGAGCCCACTGGCATTGCAGTCAACGAGGTCAACATCTATATTCTCCCTCTCAAGTACGGCGGCAAGCTGTGCAATGCCCAGTGGGGGTGAGACGCATTTCCCCATAAGCTCCCAGGTCTTCTTTGGGGGCTCGATCAAAAGGACCTTCATTGGGAGGAATTATATAGCTTTGCTACGAAATTGGCGAGGGCTGCCGAAGGCAGCCCTCGCCAATTTCCCCTTTCTTTTCATCAGCACCTGGTATAGCCGCAATTGCGGCAGATATAGCAGCCCTCCTGATATATCAGGATGCCAGAGCACTCAGGGCACAGCCCCGCCATATTTGCTCCCAGTCCAGAGGCATCAGTCTTTTCTTCGGTTTCCCCTTTTTTGATCTCCCCACCTTCCTCCCTCCCCTCCCCAGGAAGATACTTCTCAAGCACACTGCCGATGGCATCGGCACAGGAGAGGACCGCATGGCCCTCCTCCCAGGCCATCGAGGGGCAGCGGATCCCCTTGAGTTGCTTCACTATCGAGGCTAGATCAACCCCTGACCTCAGGGCCAGGGAGATGAGGCGACTTGTCGCCTCAAGTTGAGCCGAGGCGCAGCCCCCCGCCTTCCCCAGGGTGGAGAAGACCTCGCAGATGCCATCATCATCGAAGTTCACTGTCACATAGATATTGCCGCAGCCGGTTGTTACCCTCTCGGTGATCCCGGTGGTTACCTTCCCCCTCCTCCTGGGGACAAGCCTGACCCCTTCGCCCCCTTTTTCCTCGCCTGTGCTCAGAACCTGCCTGTCCTTGCTCCGATCCCTGTAAATGGTTATCCCCTTTAAGCCCTCCTTATAGGCGAGCATGAATACCTTGGTTATATCCTCCCTGGTGGCATCATGAGGGAAGTTCACTGTCTTTGAGACAGCATTGTTAGTAGACTTCTGAAATGCCGCCTGCATCCTCACATGCCACTCAGGGGTTATATCGTGGGCGGTGACAAAGAGCTTCTTCACCCTTTCGGGGATATCCCCTACATCCTTAATGCTTCCTCGCCTTGCCAGCTCCTTCATGAGCCCCTCGGAGTAAAAACCTTCTCTCTTTGCCACCTCCTCAAAGTATGGGTTTATCTCTATCAGCCGATCGTTGTCCAGTATATTTCGAACATAGCTCAGGGCGAAGAGAGGCTCAATGCCGCTGGAGCAGCCGGCGATGATGCTCAGTGTCCCGGTAGGGGCGATGGTTGTTCTGGTTGCGTTTCTCACCTTTGGGCCACTAGGGGCATCATATAGACTCCCCTCAAATGCAGGGAACACCCCCCTCTCCCCAGCAAGCTCAACCGATGCCTCGGTTGCCCTATCATCTATGAAGCTCATCACCTCCTCTGCCACCTCAAGCGCCTCATCGGAGTCATAGGGTATCCCAAGGCGAATGAGCATATCAGCAAACCCCATTATTCCCAGCCCTATCTTCCTCGTCTTTCGGGTCATCTCCGTTATCTCGGAAAGTGGGAATTTGTTTACCTCAATTACATCGTCAAGAAACCTCACCGCAGCCTTTACTGTTTGGGCTAGCTTGGGATAGTCAATGTGGGGACCTTCTCCATCCTGAGAGATCATCCTTGATAGGTTGATCGAGCCAAGATTGCAGGATTCGTAGGGCAAAAGCGGTTGCTCCCCACAGGGGTTGGTGCTCTCAATCGAGCCAAGGTTCGGGGTAGGGTTATCCTTATTTACCCTGTCTAAAAAGACAATCCCGGGGTCTCCGGTTCTCCACGCCATATCAACAATCCTATCAAAGACCTCCCTTGCGTTGCGCTTCCCACTGCTCTTCCCTGTTCTTGGGTTAATGATGTTATAGTCTGTCCCTTCCTCCACCGCCCTCATGAACTCCTCCGTTACCGCTACCGATAGGTTGAAGTTAGAAAAGGCGTCGTTGTTCTCCTTTGCAGCGATGAAACTCAGGATGTCAGGATGGTCTATATTCAGGATCGCCATATTGGCGCCGCGGCGCATCCCCCCCTGCTTTATCACATCGGTTGCGGTATCGAATGCCCTCATGAAGGAGACCGGACCTGAGGCCACACCACCAGTTGAGCCAACGAGGTCCTTTTGAGGCCTCAGCCTGGAGAAGGAGAAGCCGGTCCCACCGCCGCTCTTGTGGATTAGGGCGGTATACTTTACAGCATCGAATATGGACTCCATGGAGTCACCGATAGGGAGGACGAAGCACGCCGATAGTTGCTGTAGCTCCCTCCCTGCATTCATAAGGGTAGGGGAGTTGGGAAGGAACTCCAGGTCTCTCATAAGCCTGTAGAATTCCCCCTCCCAGTAGTTGGCATCGACATTCGGGTCAAATATAAGCTCTGCCGAGGCGATATTCCTGGCAACGCGGCGGAACATATCATCCGCTGTTTCGATAACTCGGCCCGAATCGTCCTTCCTCAGGTACCTCCTCTCCAGCACCTGGATTGCATTATCAGAAAGTTCTATCCCCTTCCTGGACGGCCTCTTTTGGGGGGCTACACTTAAAGGCCTGGCCTCCTGGGCGGGGATGATTTCCTCCATCCCGGGGAGTGGGCGGGTCAGCCCCATCCTGGAGATTATCTGCTCGGATAGGCCAGCCATAAGGTCGCGATCGGTTGCGTCCATGGACTCAGTGACTGTGGAGACGACATGGGTGATGCCATCGAGGTCAAGTCGCCCCCCTTTGATTATCTCGTCGGTGAGCCTTTCTATAACCTTGCGGTCAGATAGCCCCATAGACTCAGCGGAGGAGAATATAATACGGGCGATCCTGTTGCGATCAAGAGCAACCATCTTGGAGGTCTTTCTGTGGTGATTGGTAGTCATGATAGCTCCTCACCCTTTTCTTAGTCTTGGTGGTGTTAGCTTTCTTCCATCTCTTGCCGACTTAAATGTAACCCTATTCCTGCCCACTTTAGCAACAACTGGTGTAGCGCCTGCTTTAGTCGATCCAGCCTTTAGTCTGCCTAACTCCTTCGCACTGAGATCTTTAGGCTGATCTCTTTTTCACGCCCATACTTATACTGATTTGCCATTGTCAGTCTCCTTACAATAACTACTTAAAGCACCTCCGCCTGCCAAGGGTATCTACCCCTTCTCAGAGAACAGGGGAAGCTGGCTTTTTAAGTCGGATACGAGCTTGTGCTGAGCAAAGGTGTCAGCCTCCCGCTTCAATTCCTCCACATCGGCGAATGCCCGATAGACGCTTGCGAAGCGGACATAGGCGACGCCATCGAGACGGCGAAGCCTCTCCATCACCATATCCCCGATAACCCGGGAGGGTACCTCGGCTCTGCCCAGCCTATGTAACTCAGACTCGATCTCATCAACCATCTGTTCAATAGCCTCACTTGATACCGGGCGTTTGGCACAGGCCTTTCGAATGCCCGAGGTCAGCTTCTCACGGCTGAAATCCTCCCTTCGCCCATCCTTTTTGATGACAAGAAGGCTTCCTTCCTGTATCCACTCATAGGTGGTGAATCTTGAGCCGCAGCCAAGGCACTGACGGCGACGGCGCACACTCTCATTCACATTTCGGGAGTCAATTACCCTTGAATTCTCACAGCCGCAAAATGGACACCGCATCTTCAGGAAATCCTATATATAGTGACAATATGCCTTATACCACAATATATAGGATTTGTCAAGGTAGCAAAAAAGCCCATAGGGGCTAATAACTCCTATGGGCTTTCGTCCAATGCCTCTACTTTAGCTCAGCGACGCGGCACCCCGGATGTCTTTGTGGGGGGGGTAACCACCTGCTGCCTCCAGACAGGAGCAGGACGGCGCATGAAGGCAGGGACATCAAGCTTATCCTCGTCCTCGAGCCCCTTCATGAGCTTGCGCAGCTCCTCATCCATTGCTGGCCGACTCGTCCTAGAGGCGAAACCGGTAGCGATGAGGGTGATCCTCACATCGTTATCCATCTCCGGGTCGAAGACCACACCGAAGATGATATTGGCCTCGGGGTCAACTGCCTGGCTTATTACCGCGGCCGCCTCATTGACCTCATGGAGGGTGAGGCCAGGCCCACCGGTAACATTAAACAGCACCCCCTTTGACCCCTCGATGGAGACATCCAGGAGGGGGCTGGCGATGGCCGCCTTGGCGGCATCGACGGCTCGATTCTGACCAGTTCCCCTTCCTATAGACATCCAGGCTGGACCAGCCTTGCTCATTACCGCCTTGACATCGGCGAAGTCGAGGTTTATCTCGCCGGGGACGGTGATCAGCTCGGCTATGGACTGGACCCCCTGCTGGAGAACCTCATCAGCCAGCTTGAATGCCGTCTGCATTTGCACCTTTTCGTCACAGATAGAGAGCAGGCGGTCATTGGGGATGGTGATCAGGGTATCGACCGAATCGACTAACTTGGTGACACCCTCATCGGCCACCTGGAAGCGCCTTGCCCCCTCGAAGCTGAATGGTTTTGTTACCACTGCAATGGTGAGGGCCCCACCCTCCTTGGCGATGTCGGCGATCACTGGGGCGGCCCCTGTCCCGGTTCCACCCCCCATTCCTGCGGTGATAAAGACCATGTCAGATCCGACAATTATCTCCTGGAGTTCGCCTCTCGACTCCTCTGCTGCCCTGAGCCCCATGTCGTGGTCGCCGCCAACACCGAGGCCCTTTGTCAGCTTATCCCCGATTCGGATAAGGGTCGGGGCCTCACACCTGAGGAGGGCCTGAGCATCGGTGTTGACCCCAACGAAATCAACCCCGATTATCCCTTCACGCACCATGCGGCTTATCGCATTGCAGCCTCCTCCCCCGAGGCCGATGACCTTAATCCTTGCAGGGCTGGGGGCATAATCAGCTCTAGCCATTTCTTCCTCCTTTCTAAAGCTCCTTAATGGGGTAAAAGTCTCCTTATGCGGAATAACAAACGATTGAGGGACCTGCCTATCGTCCTCCAGTATCCCTGGGATGGCAAGCCCTCTCCAATTGTATGGTTTGCAGCCCAGCACAGTAGCCCCACGCTTGTGGCATAGGCCGGATCGTGGAGCACATCGGTGAGGCCAAACATACCCCTTGGCATCCCCACCCTGACCGGGAGCCTCAACACATCACGGGCCAGCATCTCTATCCCTGGCAGGTTAGAGGACCCGCCGGTAAGCACCAGGCCCTCGGGAACCAGGTGTAGGTATTCCCCAGGGGGAAGCTCGAGGAGGATCATCCTGAGTATCTCCTCCATCCTCACCTCGATGATCTGGCAAAGCTCCTTATAGGCGAAGCTGAAGCCGTCCTCAGAGCTTACGGTAGCAGCGTCGAAATTGCCATTGGCAACTGGCATCACCTTGCCATACTTCTTCTTCATCTCCTCCGCCACCTCGAAGGGAAGACCAAGACCTATGGATATATCCCTGGTCACCTGGTAGCCAGCCACAGGGAGGATGGCGGTGTGACAGATGCTTCCATCCTTGAATATTGCTATATCCGTGGTGCCTCCCCCGATATCGGCGAGGATGACCCCTGCATCCCTCTCATCAGGGGTGAGGACTGTCTCCGCACTGGCAAGGGGCTCAAGGACGAGGTCCTCGATCTCAACCCCGATGCCCCTGATGCACTTGACCAGGTTCTTTATCGAGGCTACAGCGGCGGTGATGATATGAGTCTCAACATCAAGCCTGAAGCCGTGCATCCCCACTGGGTTCTTCACCCCGCTCTGGCCATCAAGGGCATAGCCTCTGGGGATAACATGCAACATCTCCCGATCATTGGGAATCTCGATGCTCCTGGCGCTATCCAGAACTCGCGCAATGTCCTGAGGGGTGACCAGCCGGTCGCTGCGATTGGTTGATACCACGCCTCGGTTGTTCATGGAGGTGACGTGCCTTCCGGTAACCCCAACATATGCCGAGCCTATCTTTACCCCGCTGGCACGCTCCGCCTTCCTCACTGACTCCTTGATTGACTCCTTTGCCTCATCGATGTTGACTACAAGACCCTTTTTGAGCCCCCTTGACGGGGCGATGCCAAACCCGATTACCCTGATATCTGGCCCATCGCCAATATTGGCCTGTATAGTGCAAATCTTAGTAGTGCCCACATCGATGGAAGTAAATGTACCCTTTTTCGCCATTGACTGCCTCCTTTGGCTGATTTTTACTCCCGTGATGTCGATATTTCCTACATCTCAATAACCTCCCTTGTGATCGGCGGATTTCATATTAAACGGGCAGTGTCGTGGTTGCTGGGCTGCAATGTGAGGGGCTCAACGAAGAAACTTTTTGGGGTAATTTCTGCCAGCGGAGAAGGATCAGCCACGGTGGAGCGGGGGCTCCCCTTTTCTTTGAGTTCTGCCAGCGAGAGAGGGTAACGGCAACCCAGTTCCACGACACTGCCCGACATTTAACCTCCTATATTCTTTCTGTAACCCTCATCTTGGCGCTTCGGCTTCTCGGGTTTGAGCGAACCTCAGCCAGTGATGGGGTTATCACCTTCTTGTTAATCACCTTAAGGGTTGGGGTATAGCCGGATGATTCCCGGCGCAGGAACTCCTTTACCATGCGGTCATCAAGGGAATGATAGCTTATTACCACCAGGCGGCCGCCAGGGTTGAGGACACGAGCCACCTGGTTGAGGGCGCACTCGAGGTGCTCAAGCTCCTGATTCACCGCAACCCTGAGGGCCTGGAAGGTTCTGGTGGATGGATGAATCCTCTCCCTCCTCCCCCCCACCACCCTCTCCACAACCCTTGCAAGCTCAGTGGTGGTGGAGACAGGACGACTGTTGACGATGTAGCTTGCTATCCTTCTGCTTCTAGGCTCCTCTCCATACCTCCTGATGAGGTTAGCCAGTTCCTCTTCGGACATATTGTTGACGATCTCATATGCGGTGAGTTCCTGAGTGGGGCTGAATCTCATATCAAGTGGGGATTCAAGCTGGAAGCTGAAGCCACGGCTCTCATCCTCAAGCTGCATTGATGACATCCCAAGGTCGAAGAGGACGCCATCTACGGTGAGGAAGCCGCACTTGGAGCAGATATACTCCAGTTGGTCAAAGTTCTCATTCACCAGTATGGCTGCTGCTCCGTAGGGCCTGAGAGTCTCCCGGGCTATCTCTATGGCCCCTGGGTCGGCATCGATCCCCAGTAGCTTGCCGCCAGGTGAGCTTCTCCCCAATATCAAAGCAGCATGCCCCCCTCCACCGACGGTCGAGTCTATATAATGCCCCCCGGGCCTGACCCGGAGATTCTCGATGGTCTCCTCGAGGAGGACAGGGATATGAGTTGATGCTTTCATAGTTAGAGTCATCAGTGAGTCTCGGTGCTCTCGGATATCTGCCATGCCTGCTCGGTCATGAGGGCCTCTTCCTGCTCCCAGTTCTCCTTGCTCCAGAGCTCTATCAAGGTATTTGTCCCAGCGATGATCACCACATCGGTTATCTCGGCGTACTGTCGTAGTGGCAAAGGCAGGGCAACCCTCCCCATGCGGTCAAGCTCAACATCGAAAGCGGTTGAAAACATTGCCCGGTTCATCCTTCTCGCCTTGCTACGGGTTGTGGGAAGAGCGGCAAGGCTTTCGCTTATCCTCCTCCACTCAGGAAGTGAATAGGCGGCAATACACCTCTCAAGGCCCTGAGCTAGGACAAACCCTCCTTGAAGCTCTTCCCTGAACTTTGGGGGGATGGCTACCCTGCCCTTCTCATCTATGTGATACTCGTACTTTCCGAGGAACATACCCCCACCCTGACCCACTTTTTACCACAATTCACCACGCCTGTCAAGACCCATTCGGGGCTTTTTTAGAAAATTGGCCCACTTCCAAACAAGATAACTTTCTGGTATGATATATCTGATGCATATCCATATCCTTACCCTTTTCCCTGGAATGTTTTTGGGACCGCTGGATGAGAGCATTGTGGGGCGTGTCATCGAGCGGGGACTGGTCAATATCTCAATCCATAATATCAGGGACTATGCCGCCGACAGGCACCATGTGGTTGATGATTACCCCTATGGTGGTGGTGCAGGGATGGTGCTGAAACCGAAGCCGCTCTTTGAGGCGGTGGAGACCATAGAGAAAGGGGAAGGCAGGGAACTCCCCGTCACCCTTCTTACCCCGCAGGGTCGACTTTTCACCCAGAGGGTTGCTCATGAGCTTGCAGGGCGGGATGGGTTCATCCTCATCTGCGGTCACTATGAGGGGGTTGATGAGAGGGTGAGGGAACACCTGGCAACAGATGAGATAAGCATTGGGGACTATATACTCACTGGGGGGGAGCTTGCGGCGATGGTTATTGTCGATTCGGTGGTGAGGCTTATCCCGGGGGTTCTGGGGTCAGAGGAGTCGTGGATGGATGACACCCACTCAAACGGGCTTCTGGAGTATCCACAGTATACCCGCCCCAGGGTATATCGAGGTTGGTCTGTTCCTGAGGTCCTGCTATCGGGGAATCACGCCGAGATCGCCAAGTGGAGGGGAGAGCAATCACTTCTTCGCACCATAAGCAGGCGCCCAGACCTTCTGGAAAGGGATAGATGATGTCAAATATAGATGTTGGAGCATTGTTTGGGCCAAACCCCGATATCGCTGATTTCAGCCCCGGCGACACCGTTAGGGTCAGCTACAAGGTTGTGGAGGGGGGGAAGGAGCGCATCCAGCCGTTTCAGGGGGTGGTGATTCGTGTAAAGAGGGGTGGGGCTGGTGCCAACTTTACTGTCAGGCGAGTCGCCTATGGCGTCGGGGTGGAGAAGACCTTCCTCTTCCATTCCCCTCGTTTGGAGAAGGTGGAGGTATTGAGGAGGGGACGGGTTAGAAGGGCGAGGCTCTACTACCTTCGTGGTCTCACTGGCAAGGCAGCCCGCGTCAAGGAGAAGAGATAGGGCGATAGCCCTCCCTTCGGGGGTGTGGCGATGAGTTACGCTGAGGTTGCCGTAAATTCCCCGATGAGGAGGACCTTCAGCTATGCCATACCCTCTAATATGTCGGTGTCGGTGGGACAAGGGGTGTGGGTTCCCTTTGGCCCAAGGACTCTACAGGGTATTGTATTTGAGTTAAATGACTATCCACTGGCTGAGGATATAAGGGAGATAGCGGGTGTCATCGACCCCCTCCCCCCCCTCTCCCCCAATCAGGTTAAGCTCGCCAGATGGATAGCTGAGCGCTATCTCTCTTCCCCCTTCGATGCTGCTCGCCTGATGCTCCCCCCTGGATTTGAACGAAGGCTTATCACCTTTTTTGAGCTTACCCCCAAAGAGATAGACCCCTCACTCCTGCCTCTTGCCCAGAGGGAGCTTATCGGCCTGCTTCAGAAGAAGGGCAGGATGGATATGAGGGAGATCGAGAAGGCGATTGGGAGGAAAGAGGCTGAATATAATATGGGGCAGCTCCTCAGGAGGGGTCTGGTGAGGAGGACCCAGGAGATGGGGAGGGTCAAAGTAAGACCAAAGGTAGTGCCTCACCTTCGTCTCGCTATTCCCCCGGAGGTGGCGAGGGGGGAGGCCGAGGTCCTGAAGAGGAGAGCACCAAAGCAGGCGAGCCTTCTCGAGTTCCTTGCTGAGGAGGCCAAGCCACCCCTCCTCTCCCAGGTGAGGCAGCGCTTTGGCTCCTCGGCGGTAGGTGCCCTCATGGGGAGGGGGATGGCCCTTGTTGACGAGACCAGGGTAATTCGCGACCCCCTGTCCAACCGGGTCTTCCCCCCATCCACCCCCCACACCCTGACCAAGGACCAGGAGGAGATATGGAGCCAGATACGGAGAAGCATGGTCGAAGGGGACAGCTCCTCGGTGTTCCTCCTCCACGGGGTGACCGGGAGTGGTAAGACCGAGATCTATCTTCGAGCCATCTCCGAGACGGTCTCGCTGGGCAGGAGGGCCATCGTCCTTGTCCCCGAGATCGCCCTCACCCCGCAGACTGTAGAGCGTTTCGCATCCCGTTTCCCGAGGAGGGTAGCTGTGCTTCACAGTGGTCTATCCCTCGGGGAGCAGTTCGATGAATGGCAGCGGATAAGGGGTAGGGAGTTTGACGTGGTCATCGGCTCCAGGGGGGCTATCTTTGCACCTCAGCCCGATCTCGGTATCATCGTTATTGATGAGGAGCATGAATGGACCTATAAGCAGCAGGAGCACTCCCCTCGCTACCATGCCAGGGATGTTGCCATAAAACTTGGCGAGCTCACCGGGGCGGTGGTCATCCTGGGGAGTGCCACCCCTGATATAGCAAGCTATCACCAGTCTCAAAAAGGGGGGTATCACTTATTAAGCTTGCCTTCGAGGGTGACCAGCGATCCCCGCCTCCCGGAGGTGGAGGTGGTTGACCTCCGAGAGGAGCTGAAGGCTGGAAATAGGGGCATCTTCTCAAGGGCCCTGGTTAAAGCGACAAATGATGCCCTATCCCAGGGGGGGCAGGTGATCCTTTTTCTCAACCGGAGGGGGGAGGCAACCCTCGTCCAGTGTCGTGACTGTGGCTTTGTGCTCCGCTGCCGCCGCTGCGATGTCTCACTTACCTATCACAGGGCAGAGGATGGGCTATTCTGTCATCAGTGCAACATGAGAGTCCCAATACCCCAGTTCTGTCCTCATTGCTTTGGCCGGAGGATCAGGTTTTTGGGTATCGGGACTCAAAAGGTAGAGGAGGAGGCGGGGCGAACCTTTCCCGGGGCAAGGCTCCTTCGCTGGGACAGGGATGTCACCAGAGGGAAGCGTTCCCATGAGGAGATATTGAGGAGATTTATCAGCCATGAAGCGGATATACTCATCGGGACACAGATGGTAGCCAAGGGGCTTGACCTTCCCCTGGTCACCCTTGTCGGTGTGATAAGCGCAGATACCAGCCTCTACCTCCCTGACTTCAGGGCAGGGGAACGCACCTTCCAGCTTATAAGCCAGGTAGCTGGGAGGGCGGGGCGGGGCTCAAGCGGGGGGAGGGTTATCGTTCAGACCTATACCCCCCAGCACTACGCAATCAAGGCAGCAGCAATTTATGATTATAGAGCCTTCTACGAGCATGAGACGCAGCACCGCCGGTATTACGATTACCCTCCATTCTCTCGATTGGCACGCCTCCTCTACACCCATACCAATCCCCACGCCTGTCAGGGGGAGGCGGAGAGGGTATACCGGCTCCTTGAGGAGGAGAAAAATGTCGGCGCGATGGATGTGGCTCTCATCGGCCCCGCACCCGCCTTTATCAGGCGGGTGCGGGGCCGATATCGATGGCAGATAATTGTCAAGAGCCCCGACCCATCCCAAATTCTAGCAAATCTACCCCTTCCCCAGGGCTGGGCCATTGACATTGACCCGGTAAGCCTCCTTTAACTTTACAATATGGGATTTGTGGGCTACAATCTCCCCTCGGAGGCTTAGATGGCGGTCTTGCCCATACTTCCAGCTAATGATCCCATCCTTCGCCAGAGGTCGAAGCGGGTGAGGAACATCGATAGCTCGATCGAGCGCCTCATCGATGATATGTTCGATACCATGCATGAGACCGGGGGAGTGGGGTTAGCGGCCCCTCAGGTCGGGGTTCTCCTGAGGGTGATCATCATTGAGCTGCCGGGTGATGACCCGATCGCACTCATAAATCCGGAGATCATAAAGAGGTCGGGGGAGCAGGAGGTGAGAGAGGGGTGCCTCTGTCTTCCTGGATATAGGGGGAAGGTAAAGCGCCCTCTGAAGGTAACCGCCAAGGGCAAGGACCGTAATGGAAAGGACACCCGAATAAAGGCGGCGGGCCTCCTGGCTGAGGCCCTTGACCATGAGATAGACCACCTGAATGGCATCCTCTATATTGACCACCTGGAGAGTATGGAGAAGCTGGAGAGGATCGAAGGTGAGGAGGGCCTGATCTGAGAATGGATATGAGTATTCTGGAGGCAGTCCCGGAGGAGGTCTGGGGGGCTTTCTCTGGTGTAGAGGCGTATGTCGTTGGTGGCTATGTTCGTGACGCCCTTCTGGCGAGGCAGCGGAGCGATATAGATATTGTGGTTGCGGCAGATGCCCAGGCGGTTGCCCAGGAAGTGGCCTCATCCCTTGGTGGGAAGTATGTGCCCCTGGATGAGGAGAATGGCATAGCAAGGGTGGTTTTGCCTAGGAAACAAGGCTATCTCGATCTCTCAACCATGCGTGGCAGCATCGAGGATGACCTAGCCAAACGTGACTTCACCATAAACGCTATCGCAGTGAGCATTGAGGGGGAACCACGGGTTATCGACCCCTTTGGTGGCAGGCGTGACCTCAAAGATGGGGTAGTCCGTGTCATCGCTGAGGACGCCTTCAGGGATGACCCTGCGCGCCTTCTAAGGGCTGTAAGGATTGCTGCTGAATATGATTTCGCAATCGAGCCTGAGACCGAGGTCCTGATAGCGCGTTACTCCCATCTGGTCAAGGGTGTTGCCGCTGAGAGGGTCCATGAGGAGCTATGCCGTATCCTCGAAGCCCCAAAGGCTCACCGCTCCCTCCATCAGCTCGATCAGCTTGGACTTCTGGAGGCCGTAATCCCGGAGGTAGCCCTGATGAAGGGGGTGGAGCAGCCAAAGGAGCACTTCTGGGATGTCTTTGAGCACTCCATCCAAACGGTTGGGGCCCTGGAGACGCTCCTGAGGGCGGAGGGCATACCTGGAGCTGAAGAGATACTTACCTCTTCTGTATGGTCATCAGAACTCTGTCAGCACTTTGACCAAGAGTTGAGCAGTGGCCACACTAGGAGGGCTTTGCTC
>DAOWNJ010000153.1 GCA_030642645.1 Dehalococcoidia bacterium
AAAGGGGTAATCGAGGGCTAAACCTTCTCCAGCTCGAACCTGAAGCTTTCGGCACATCTCATGGAAAACCAACAAAAGAGGGATGTGTTACTAGCCACCTGGACGGGTAATCAGGCTTGACGCATATCTATTGTTATGCTAACCTTCCCTATAAACTATGGCTGGTTCTGGGGTCATGATTGAATCAGATGAGGGAGGTAGCTTTAGATGAACATTAAAGAGCTACAAGGCAAGGAAGTCCTGGATATGAATGCCAAAAATATGGGCAAGGTGTCCGACATAGAGTTTGACCTCATGCAAGGGGTCATCAAGCATATCGAGCTAAAAGGGGGCAAACAAAAATATACTTTCCTACCTGAACAAGTCGATAAGATTGGCGATAGAATAATCCTGAAGGTCACCGAGGACCAGCTACAGAGAAAGCCGTAACCTTGTCCTCTATGGATTTCAGGTTGACCGCTGGTTTAAGGGTGGTGTAGACCTTTGTCAGGGACATTCATAGTTCCCTTCCGGTGAGCCTGCGATAGGCCTCGTGATACCTCTTCGTGGTCTGCTCAATAATATCAGGGGAGAGGGGTGGGGGAGGGGGTTCCTTGTTCCATCCGCTTGATGTGAGCCAGTCCCTCACCGGTTGTTTATCAAAGCTGGGTTGAGAGTGTCCGACCTCATATTGGCCCATGTCCCAGAATCGGCTTGAGTCCGGGGTCAAAAGCTCGTCTATCAGGACCAACTCCCCGTCAACGATTCCAAACTCCATCTTTGTGTCGGCGATGATGATGCCCCTTGGGAGGGCATAGTCGTGGGCATAGCGATAGATGGCCATGCTCTTCTCTCGAAGCTCCTCAGCTAGCCTCTCGCCCAAAATCCGCTTCATCTCCTCCATGCTGAGAGGCTGGTCATGGCCGCTTTCGGCCTTTGTGGTTGGGGTAAACATCGGCTCGGCCAGTTTCTCGCTTTCCTTGAGCCCTTTTGGCATCGGTATACTGGAGACGGTGCCACTCTCTTTATATTCAGCCCACGCCGACCCCGAGATATATCCCCTGACAACGCACTCAACATCGATGCGCTCCGCCTTCTTCACAATCATGGAGCGCCCTATAAGGTAAGAGGGCAATATTTGGGGGTCAAAATAGGGGTGGAGAATGCTCAGGTCATCTACAGCAGCAATGAAATGGTTGGGGACAAGCTCCGCCGTCCTCTCAAACCAGAATGCGGAGAGCTGGTTTAAGACCATTCCCTTATCGGGGATGCCGTTTGGCAGCACGAAATCGAAGGCGGAGATACGGTCCGTGGCCACAATAAGGAGCCTGTCGCCCAGGTCGTAGGTGTCCCGAACCTTTCCGCGGTAATAAAGATTGGGTAGATTTGTTTCAAGGAGTAGTTTCATAGCTCTTAATGGAGACTTTCTGCCCTTCGGCGTTATACAGGGCGGCTATATCGGGATCGGTATTATTCCAGATAGCCGTTCCATACCCAAAACTGAAGCCTCCCCACTCAGGATGAACTTCGTTGGTGTAGACCCGAATGCTTTCCCCTGGAGCCAGGATACAGGATGGGAAGGTGAAGGGGGGGTACCCCTCAGAGAAGTCTATCAGCAGCCATCCTGCTAAATCCCGGGGCTCATCTCCAAGGTTTGTAATCTCCACATACTCGTCGGACTCCGCATAAGGGACAACGCCATCATAGGAAATGCAGGTGATCTGGACATCG
>DAOWNJ010000035.1 GCA_030642645.1 Dehalococcoidia bacterium
ATTTGAGAAGAGCAGGCTCTTCTCTGGATTGGGGTCATCATTAAGGAAGGGCCCCATTCTCCTTGCAGGGTCCCCTTCAGGTGGTTTTTCGATCTTCAGTACATCGGCGCCATAGTCGGCGAATATCTTGGCGCAGTATGAGCCAGCGATATACCAGCCGAGATCCAGAACCTTCACATCAGAAAGTGCTTGTTCTGTCATTACACCCTCCTACTAATCTCAAATTACCAATCTTCGACAATCTCAACTACGCAATAGCCACCCCCTTTCTGACTAAGGTCACAAGGGCTCACTCAGCATGTTATATATCTGATGATATTAAGGCGCCAAAAGTCCCACCTCCGTTATCAATTTCTATGCCCTTCTATTTTTCTTCCCATAGACGCTCGGGCATTGGGCCTGCCCAGTCATAATAAAGGTCTCCTAGCACGCTTTTACCCTCCAGGTCGGCGATCTCCTCATCTGATAGACCGATGACCTCCTTGTAAACGTAGTCATTATCCTCGTTGATCATGCAGGGAGAGTGCGTGACCCTCAGTGGGGTCTCGGAGAACTTCCATGGGAAGCCAGGGTAGCGGTATGTCCCGCAGTCGGCCTGGTGGAGCGTCTCGAAAAACCCCCTGGCGTTTAGCTGCGGGTCCATATAGGCATCCCTCCAGTCCCAAACGGGCCCTGCTGGCACCCCCTTCTCCTGAAGCATGTAGAAGATCTCGAAGTTATCGTGTAGCCGGGTCCATTCCCTGATGTGCTCATCGAGCTCATCATGGTTCTTATATCGGCTCACCACATTTGAGAACTTCTCGTCCTTTGTCCACTCGGGGTTGCCAAGGACATCGCAGAAACCCTTCCACTCCTCATCGTTATTGATGGTGATATTTATCCACCTCTCCCCTCCGGCAACGGAGGTTTCCAAGGTAGGCTCTGGACCACGGCAGAGGTAGCAACCCTGGACAGCGGTAGGGTGGCGGTTCCCGATGGTCCTCTGGTTCCTCCCGTTCCAGGCAGCATCCATAAATATCTCACCGATGTGAGGGAAGAAAGACTCCATCTGGCCGAAGTCTATCCACTGCCCCCTGCCGGTCTTCTTTCGGTGTATGAGCCCCATGATAGCGCCAATGGCGGCCATTGCCCCCCCGGCGGAGTCCATGTGGAAGCGGAAGTTGTTTGTTGTTGGATGGTCCTCATCGGGATAGCCCCTCAGCCAGTCATGGCCACCTATTGCCTCATGCATGGCCCCCCAGCCAACATAATTCATATATGGGCCGCTCCTCCCCCAGGCTGGCATGTTCATGCATATGAGGCGTGGGTTTGCCTCCATCAGGACATCATGGCCAAGCCCGAGGTGCTCTATGGCATTTGCGCCGTTGTTCTCGATGAAAACATCGGCTTCCTTTATCAGCCTCTTGAAGACCTCTTTCCCCTCTGGCTTATTAACGTCGATGGAGCAGGTGAGCCTGTTCCAGGAAACCCGGTTCCACATGCCATTACGGTTCCATGGCCTCTCACCCAGCTTGCGGCCTGGATATGGCGCACGACCACCCAGGCCCTCGAGTTGAGACTGCTCAGGCCACCTGGTGAAAAGCGCGGCGAAATCTGGCATGTGGTGGGGGTTAGCCACATGGATGACCTCGGCACCAAGCATCCCCAACATGTGGGTGGCGAATGGGCCTGCCCATATAACGGTCATATCAACAACCCTTACCCCTTCAAGTGGTAATTTTGCCATTTCAAAGCCTCCTTTTTTCTGCTAACCTCGCTTAGATTACACCAGCCTCTCTCAGCTTCACCAGGTCATCCTTGGAGTAGCCTAGCTTGTCGCAGAGGAACTCTTCATTGTGCTGCCCCAAAAGTGGGGCTGGCATTCTCACCTGCCACCATGGATCTTCAGACTTAAGTGGGTTCCCTGGATATATCTGCTTTCCGCTAACCGGGTGCTCAACCTCTACCCAGAAGCCCCTCTCCTTAAGCTGGGGGCTCTCGATAACATCTATTGGAGTATTGATGGCGGTGGTGAAGTACTTAAACTTCTGCATGTACTCCATTATCTCCTGCTTTGTCCTGTCAAGGCACCATGGATACCAGAAGGCATCAACCACCCCCTTATTATCCATGTTCAGCACATCATCGGGCCACGTGTACTTTGCCCCAATATCAGGGAAGGCGGCGGCGAAGCGGGGCCAGAATATTATCCCCCCTGCTGCCCTGATGAAGCCATCCTTTGTTGGGTAGACACCTGTGGGGGTGATGTCCAACAATGCAGAAGTCCCCGCCCTGGGGTCTTGCCTGAAGATCGCGACCTCCCCTGAGTAGGCCCAATCCAGCAGGTTAAGCGTCCTGTGATCGATGTCTGCTGTCATGGTCTCCTGCATGGAGACATCGATATACTGGCCTATCCCCTCATTTAGCTGTAGCCAGTAGGCAGCGATGGTAGCAACCGTTGCCATATGTCCAGCCTGATACTGCTCGCAGTTCCCCGCCATCTTCAGCGGCTCCCTTCCCTCATTCCCATGGGAATACTGGTCCATCATACCGCTCAGCACGAGCTCCGAGACCTTAAAGTCTCTATACGGGCCATACTGGCCGAAGTTTGAGATGCCGGTCATTATGAGCCTTGGGTTTATCTTCTTCAGTGTCTCATAGTCAAGCCCCAACCTCCCCATAACCCCTGGGCTGAAGTTCTCAACAAGGATGTCGGCATCCCCTACAAGCTCCTTGAATATCTTCTTCCCTGTTTCGCTCTTTAAATTTAGGGTGATCCCCCTCTTATTGAGGTTCAGGTGAGAGAAGAGGAGGCTCTTCTCTGGATGAGGGTCATCATTTAGAAAGGGACCTATTCTCCTCGCAGGGTCCCCTTCAGGTGGCTTCTCGATCTTCAATACATCGGCGCCATAATCAGCGAACATCTTGGTGCAGTATGGGCCAGCGATATACCAAGTGAGGTCTAAAACCTTCACATCAGAGAGCACTTGTTCAGCCATTACACCCTCCTATTAACCTCAAATTACCGATCTTTGAGAATTTGAACTACGCAATAGCCACCCCCTTTTCAACTAAACAGCCCTCTATTGCTCCTACCTCTCAAGCGCCTCGAGGGAGAACTTCCTCGTCAATGCCTCGGCGACATGCTCCGGAACCAGGCAGCTTATACTCCCTCCCAGCTCGGCAACCTCCTTGAGGAGGTGAGAGCTGATGAATTCGTATTCCAGACTGGCCATAAAACAGGCCAGTTCAATCTCCGGGGCAAGCTTCTTATTCATCATCGCCATCTCGAACTCCCTCTCGAAGTCCGAGCCCATCCTCAGTCCCCTCACGATAACCCTGGCCTTGATCTTTCGGGCGAACTCTATCGTTAGCCCGCTATAGGGCTCAACCCTTACATTGGGCAGGTGCCCTACCGCCTCCCTCACTAGCTGAACCCTCTCCTCGGTGGTGAAGAGAAGGTGCTTCCTTGGGGCATCGCAGATGCCGATGACCAGCTCATTGAAAAGGGATGTGGCGCGAGTGGCGATGTCCAGGTGCCCATAGGTTACTGGGTCGAAGCTGCCTGGGTATAGGGCTATGGTCAAGGCTATACCCCCTTATTGATATACCGAGATACAAGAGTCGCCATGGCGTTTATGCCTCTTGAGCCCAAGGTCGCCGTAGGAGGAATTGAGGGAGACTCGGCTGGAGTGTTCCACAACGATAATGGAACCCTCGCCAACCAGTTTGGAGGTGGCTATCCTCTCAAGGATGTCACTGATAGAGGTGCCGGTGTAAGGGGGGTCAATAATGATGAGGTTATATTTGCCATCGAGGAAGGTGATGGCCTTGGATACCTTGCAGCAATAAATATTGGCCCTATCTGCCAAACCAGTCCTTTGAAGGTTTTCCCTGATCAGGGCACAACGCCTTGGGTCCTGCTCCACGAAGTCTCCCCACTCAGCCCCACGGCTCAACGCTTCAATGCCCATGGCACCACTCCCTGCATAGAGATCAGCGATTCTTGACCAACCGCTCACCATAGGCTCCACCATGGAAAAAATGGCTCCCCTTACAAGCTCAGATGTAGGGCGTAAGCCACTCAAGGCTTTTATCCTCTTCCCCTTGGCCTTTCCAGCAATTACCCGCATTCGCAGCCAACATGTATTCTACCACAGGTTGCCTCTGAAGTAAATAGACCCTTCCCCACCGATATGATGTGGAGTATAATTAAGACTGCTGAAGAAGTCCTTCGGGCATTTTTCAGCAGCTTTGCCCCACCCCCGGTGGGGAAGGGGGTTCCCGCTAAAAAACGCAGTTTTTCAGCGGTCTTAATTACTGAGGTTTACTGAAGGGGTGGTTTGATGCCATCGAGAATAGATGATCTAGCAAGAAATCGTTTGGAAAAGCTATCGAGGATTCGAGCTTGTGGCATCGACCCGTATCCCCCTCGCTATCACCGAAGCCACACCATAAAGGAGGTGCTCGCCCTTTTTGAGCAAGGAGGAGACCTCTTAACCAGGCTTGCCGGCCGCATCACTGCAAGCCGTCCTATGGGGAGGGCGACCTTTATGGATATACGGGATGGCTCGGGAAGGATACAACTCTACCTGAGGAAAGACATCCTTGGGGATAAATATCAGCTCCTCAAGAGCCTCGACATCGGTGATTTCATCGGGGCAACCGGAAGGGTATTCCGCACCGGAAGCGGTGAGGTCACCCTTGAGGTAGCCGATCTCGCCATCCTCTCCAAGTCCCTCAGGCCACTCGCTGAGAAGTGGCATGGGCTCACCGATGTTGAGAAGCGATACCGCCAGAGATACCTGGACCTCGTCTCCAGCGAGGAGGTCAGGGATATATTCTTTGTTAGAAGCCACATTATCACCGCGATGAGGCGTTTCTTCGAT
The DNA here is from genome assembly GCA_030642645.1 of Dehalococcoidia bacterium. Lineage (GTDB taxonomy): Bacteria > Chloroflexota > Dehalococcoidia > E44-bin15 > DAOWNJ01 > DAOWNJ01. The sequence goes on from DAOWNJ010000035.1 coordinate 4,869, forward strand.
GGGAGGGGCTTTCTGGAGGTGGAGACCCCTGTCCTTCAACCGGTTGCTGCGGGGGCAATGGCCCGGCCTTTTTCCACATATCATCATACCCTGGACCAGACCCTATACCTAAGGATCGCCACCGAGCTCTACCTCAAGAGGCTCATCATCGGCGGTCTCGATAGGGTCTATGAGATAGGGCGCGTCTTCCGAAATGAGGGAACCTCCACTCATCATAACCCTGAGTTCACCATGCTTGAAAGCTATGAGGCCTATGCCGACTATGAAGACGTAATGGAGATGGTGGAGGAGATGGTGACCTTTATTGCCGAGGAGGTCCTGGGCACAGCCCAGATTCAATTCGGCGTGGACAAGATCGACCTCTCCCACTGGGAGAGGATCACCCTGAGGGAGGCCATAGAGAAAGCGACAGGGCGAGGAGATAGACCCGGGATCGACATTGAGCAATATCCCGATGCTGAATCGCTTCGGGGGGCAATGGCAAGATTGGCGGCTGAAGATGCCCCCGAAAGGCTCGTAGCGGATTGGTCCGGCTTGGAGAAAATGTCACGGGGAAAGCTCATCGATAAGCTCATCTCAAGCTTTGTTGAGCCAAACCTGATCCAGCCCACCTTTGTCCTCGATTATCCTGTAGAGCTATCACCACTGGCTAAGAGGAAACCAGATAATGAACGGCTTGTGGAGAGGTTTGAGGCCTTCTGTGGTGGGATGGAGGTCGCCAACGCCTTCACCGAGCTCAATGACCCTATAGAGCAGAGGGAGAGATTTCGGGAGCAGGAGCAGCTTCGCTCCCTCCTTGGGGATGATGAGCTTGAGAGGACCGATGATGACTTCCTTCAGGCCCTGGAGTACGGGATGCCCCCAACCGGGGGGCTTGGGATGGGGATAGATAGACTGGTTATGGTCTTAACCGGTAAGCAGTCGATAAGGGAGGTAATCCTGTTTCCACAGCTTAAGGCGAAGGGATAGGTGATGCTAAGCCTTCAGTTCATCAGGGAGAACGCCGAGGTCGTCCTGGAGTCGATGGCCAAGAGGGGGGCCGATACGATGGTCATCGACCAGGTAGTGGAGCTTGACCAGCAGCGCCGCAGGCTCCTTCGTCAATCGGAGACGCTGAAGGCAACCCAGAACCAATTGAGCAAGTGGGTGGGACTAATCAAGAGGACGAGCACAGAGGAAGAGCTAGACCAGGCTAAGGCAGCCGTATTGGAAGCCATGAAAGACTCAAAAGAGCCATGGTACCTGCGCATCCTGACGGGCGGAACCCTGGTCGTATCGGAAATGACTCAAGGGCTGATTAAAGAGAGCACCGAGATAGGCAAGCAAATCAAGCAGCTCGATGAGGAGGTGGGTAATACAGAGCGAGAGCTCGATTCCCTCCTCCTCGAGCTTCCGAATATCGTTCACCCATCAGTCCCTATAGGAAGGGATGAGGGTGGTAATGTTGTAATTCGAAGCTGGGGGAAGATAAGGGGGTTCCCCTTTACACCCCTCCCTCACTGGGAGCTTGGGGAGAGGCTTGACATCATTGACTTCGAGAGGGGTGTAAAGCTCTCCGGATCTCGCTTCTACATCTTGAAGGGGCTAGGGGCCCATCTCCAGAGGGCTCTTATAAACTTTATGCTCGACCTCCACACCACAAAGCATGGCTATGCCGAGGTGTATCCCCCCTTTATGGTAAAGCGCTATTGCTTGGTTGGATCGGGGAATCTTCCCAAGTTCTCAGATAACCTCTATCACGACGATGAGGATGACTTCTGGCTCATCCCCACCGCTGAGGTTCCCCTGACAAACCTCCACCGAGACGAGATACTGGAGCATGAGGACTTCCCCCTCCACTATGTTGCCTATACCCCATGCTTCCGCCGTGAGAGGATGAGCGCGGGGAAGGACACCAGGGGGATAAAGAGGGGGCATCAGTTCGATAAGGTGGAGCTATACAAGTTTGTCGAGCCCGAGACATCAGACGATGAGCTACAAAGGCTTGTGAGGGATGCTGAGGATGTTTCCAGGAGGCTCGAGATCCCCTACCGGGTGGTGGAGCTATGTAGCGGCGACCTCGGCTTTGCCGCCACCAAATCCTATGACATCGAGATGTGGGCCTCAGGTTGCGGGGAGTGGCTTGAGGTAAGCTCCTGCTCAAACTGCGGCGATTTCCAGGCAAGGCGAGCCAATGTGCGCTATCGCCCCGAGCCGGGCTCAAGGCCACAGTTCGTCCATACCTTAAATGGCTCGGGCCTGGCTCTCCCCAGGGTTCTCATCGCGGTGATGGAGAACTACCAGCAGGCCGATAGGAGCATTGTTGTCCCCGATGTCCTTCGCCCTTATATGGGCGGGGTAAGTATAATAAGGTAGCTGGAGCAGAAGTAGAAAGGGAGTTGACTTTTTGGCAATTTATGCCAAAGTTTTAATAATTACTAACTTAGTTGCATCGAAGTGTGGCTGGGTCCCCGAGTTTATAGGACAAAACTGAGGAGGGGGGTGTGATTAGAACAAAGCGTTTGTGGCTGGTGGTTATGGCGCTAATTCTAGCTATAGCGATGATACCTATAACGGGAATTGCATTTGCGGGATCATCAGATGAAGTGCCTACAGGGCACCACATTCAGGCCAACGAGGAACAGCTTGAGCTGATAGGGGAGCTTTGGGGGGAAGATATTACCTACGGCGAATTTTTGGAGCAGGTCTTCCCTGAGGTTGTGGAAGACATGCCCGAAGACATACGTGAGCAAGTATATCTAAGCCAGATGGAGTGGCCTGATCCAACGGCGGATTATCCGCAATCCGGCCAGATGGTAGGGGTCACGGGCTCAACACGTTAGATCTATCTGATAGATATTCGTTCCGCCATAGAGGCAGAAAAAATGATCTTCCCAGCATACCAATGGAGGAATCCCTTCGGTTCGGGGCGTCACATTTGACGGCGGGTATAACACGACTTTCGTCGAGGCTGAAGGTTATAATATCACTTATCAGGTTGGAAACTATATGACAACAGGAATCCACTATGTGCTGTTTCCTCCTGGTGCTACTCCTCCCGAAGAGTGGGGCAGCACCGGAACCGGTTGGCTATGGGTAGGTGATTAGTTTCCAGGATTAAGTGGTAATGCACTTACCACTGACCGAGTTTTATCAAAGATTGAGGGGTTGGATTGGGGTAACCCCTTAATCTTTTGATTTGGTGAAATTTATGAGAAAAGCTGGCTTGATATTGGGCGGGATCGGTGGAGGTTTGGGACTGGCGGCAGCTATAGCGTTACTCATTCTACATGCTGCACCGGGTCATGGCTTTATTGGCGCTGTTCAGGGTTGGGGCTTGAGCGGTCTCCTGTATAATGCCTTCGGTGGAGATGTTCGGGCCGTGATGAGCGTGTTGCTGGCAGTGCAAGCTGTTTTTGCCATTTTGGGCATTGCCGCCGTAATCTATGGCAGAAGGCACCCAAGGTCTGGCGGCATTCTCCTCATCATAGCTGGCATGGGGATAGCCCTATCCAGCGGGGTGGTTTTTTGGGTCACTACGCCGCTCTTGGTCTTGGGCGGCATCCTCCTTCTTCTTGGAGGGCCATCACCTTCAACCCCTGAGGTCAACTCCACTTGACACAAAACATAGAAGGGTTATAACATTACTCTAATACCCAAAGGAGTAGTCTATGGAGAATTATGCCCTCTCTGACCTCAAGGTAGTGGAGTTGGCGAGTTTCATA
>DAOWNJ010000010.1 GCA_030642645.1 Dehalococcoidia bacterium
CAGTTAAGCATGCTGGGGAATGAGATCCTAGTCTGCCCCCTTCCCCACCTCAGGGTTATAAAGGACCTGGTAGTGGACATGTCCCCCTTCTTCGAGAAATACAACGAGATAATGCCATACCTGATGACAGAGACCCCCGCACCACAAAAGGAGAGGCTCCAGAGCCCCAAGCAGAGGAAGGCCGTTGATCCCGTAATAGATTGCATTCTCTGCGGCTCCTGCTACTCAGCCTGTCCGATGACCTGGCTTGACAAGGAATACCTGGGGCCAGCGGCACTAGCTAAGGCCTACCGTTTCGTCGCCGACTCCCGTGATGAAAACCAAAGGGAGCGCCTCATGATAGTTGACAGTGAGGAGGGGATATGGAGGTGTCACTCCATCTTCAATTGTGTGGAGGCCTGCCCTAAGAAGATAAATCCGGCAGATTCTATCCAGCGCCTGAGGAGGAGGGTATTAGCCCAAAAGCTGAAATTCTGGTAGAATGTCTGGATGATAAAGAATGTCGCCTCACCTTTAAGCGATAAAGAGATAGAGGGGCTCAGGTCTGGAGATAGAGTGCTCGTGACCGGCATCATCTATACCGCCAGGGATGCTGCCCATAAGAGGATGGTCGAGGCCCTGGATAGAGGGGAGGGACTCCCGTTTGACATCAAGGGGCAGACCATATACTATACAGGGCCATCCCCACCCAGGCCGGGGAGGGTCATCGGCTCAGCGGGGCCAACCACAAGCAGCCGCATGGACCTCTATACCCCCCGTCTCATCGAGGAGGGGCTCAGAGGGATGATCGGCAAGGGTGGCAGGTCCCCTGAGGTCAAGGAAGCCATGAAGAGATATAGGGCTATCTATTTCGCCGCTATAGGGGGGGCCGGGGCCCTCCTTTCAAGCTCAATCGAGAACTCAGAGGTCATCGCATACGAGGACCTCGGCGCTGAGGCGATAAGGCTCCTTGAGGTTAAAGACTTTCCGGCCATAGTGGCAAACGATATACACGGTGGGGACATCTATGAGGAGGGGAGGGCAATCTACCGGAGGAAAGTGGTCTAGTATGGAGAGAAGGCTTGATCTCACCTGGGATGATAAGGATGTGTTCCCAGGCCGAATCTACCCCGATACCGCCTTTCTCTTCCAGAGGATGGAGGAGAAGACCCTGAATCAAGTCTCCCCCCAGCCTGGGGAGAGGGTAGTGGATATGGGTTGCGGCCGTGCTGCCGATGCTGTGAAGCTGGCCCGATGCGGAGGGCAGGTTACAGGGCTTGACCCCTCAGGGATAATGATGAGGAAGGCAAAGGGCCTCGTCGAGGAGAGCAGCACCGATGTAGCCCTGGTTCAGGGGGTAGGGGAGAGCCTCCCATTCAGGAGCGGTTCCCTGGATAAGGTGGTGTGCAAGGGGGCACTGGACCACTTCGCTGATGTTGCGAAGACAATGGAGGAGGTAGCAAGGGTTCTCAAGCCCGGAGGGGAGGCCATCTTCGCCGTGGCCAACTTCGAGGGCCTGAGCTCCAGGCTGAGCAGAGCCCTCTGTCCACTGATCAGGTATCTCTATCCCAGATGGGAGCCTCTGTGGCAGGTCCCGGAGGACCACAACTATAGATTTGACTACCCCATGCTGAAGGGGTTTGCCTCGGAATATCTTCAGATAAAGGAGGCGATTGGGGTCTCGCTTCTGTGGGGTGCCCCCTTCTGGGGGGTATTCCTCAAGCCCCTTCCTACACCACCCTCAAACATGATAATGGGCCTCCTCGATAGACTGGCCCATCACCTTCCCCAGATAAGCGATGTGATAATCATCAAATGCACCCCCAGGTCAACCCGCTAGCGCCTCCTCATAGACCTCAATGGTCCTCCTCGCCGTCCCGTCCCATCTGAAATTCTTCTCCACCCAGTCCCTACCAGATGAGCCGAAGCGGTGCTGGAGCTCCTCATCGTCCAGAAGCCTCCTTATGGCCCCGGCGAGGGCATGCTCGTCAGCCGGGGGAACCAGCATCCCGGTTGCCCCATCGACCACAACCTCGGGAAGCCCCCCAGCACTGGTGGCGATAACAGGGACACCGCAGGACATCGCCTCACAAGCGGGGAGACCAAAGCCCTCATAAACAGAGGGGGTAACCGCTATAGTAGAGGAGGAGTATCTCCTCACCAGCTCCTCCACCCCTATCCTGCCGGTGAAGCTGACCATCCCATCAAGCCCATACTCCCTGATAAGGCCAGAGGCATACTTCGAACTGGAGGCGTCGCGGTCTACTATGGTGAGCTTTACATCAACCTCACCATTTAAGATGCGGAGCGCCCTGAGGAGATAAACTATCCCCTTCTTTCGGTCGTCAGTGTTGCCAACCATAATGAGGCTCTTCCGCCCCTCCCCCACCCCATCAACCCGCTTGAATACCTCGGTATCAACCCCAGGATATATCACCCTCAGCCGCTCACCAGGCACACCAAATAACCTGCGAACCTCGCTGGCGGAATTATTGGAGTCTGTTATCACCCGGTCCATCCTCTTTGATACTATATGCTGCATGAAAATGGGATAGGACGCCATCCTGTCAAGCTTCTTGAGAAGCCCCTCTGACTGCACCAGCTCCTCATCGCGGTCAAGGAGGAGAGGGTGATGAATGGTGGCGACCACCGGCTTCCCCAGGGTCTTCATCATGAGAAGCCCATAGCCCAGGGACTGATTGTCATGTATTATGTCAAATCTATCCTGGGGGCACATCCTACGGAGCTCGAGGTATGTCCTCATGCCGAAGGTGAAGAGCTCCGGGAACATGCCCAGGGCATTACTCACAACCTCGTAGAGGTTAAACGGGTCGCGAAGACGTGATGGTGTCTGGGCCCAACAGCGGTTATCCAGGTCGTAGAGGTTCAAGCTCTCGATCCTGTGAAGCATCACCCCTTCTGCCAGGACAGGATATGGCGGCCCAGCGAACACCTCAACATCATGGCCCATCCGCTGGAATTCCCTGCTGAGGTAATAAAGGTATACCCCCTGCCCACCGCAGTACATATTTCCCCTATAGCACAGAAGGCATATCCTCACTTTGTTTTGCCCTCGACCTTCCTGGTATAGAGGACCAGGCTCTTGGGGAAAATAAAGTCCAGCATACCCTCCACCATGTTGGGGAAGCGCCCCCTGGTCTCTATCTGGCGAACCAGAAACCTGTGGTATATGGAGGGGATGAGGGCATTCTCATTCTTAACCCCGAAGATGCACCTCAGGAGCCAGTAGATGGTATGGAATGAATGCTTGTAGCGGATGGCATAGACCTTTAGCCCTTGTCTCTCCAGAAGCCTGACCAGCCTCCCTACCTTGTATTTCCTGATATGCCCGCCTGGGAAGCCCCAGTAGTCCTTGGAGATTGTCCAATATATGGTCTCGCTCACGTATGTGGGGACGGTTACCACCATGGAGCCACCATCTTTTAATATACGGACGAGCTCCTGTGCCCCCCGCTCATCGTCGATCACATGCTCCATAACCTCGGAGCATATTATCTTGTCGAAAGCCCCGTCCCTGAACGGGAGATTCAACACATCCCCCAACATCACATCCCCCCTCCCCCTGGAGTTTTTCTCCCTTTTATTATAATCGAGGATAGATTTGGCTTTCTTAAGGGAAGGCTCCGAAAGGTCCAGCCCACAGCCATAGCAATCCCCGATGCGGCACACCTCCCAGATGTGCCTCCCATCCCCACAACCGGCATCAAGGACCCGGTCGCCATCCTCTATCTTAAACAGCTCAAAATCTATGGTGAGCAGATCAGATAACCTCCTGATAGACCTCAACTACCCTCTTCGCTGTGCTCTCCCAGTTGAAAAGCCTTTTCACCCTCTCCCTACCATTCTTGCCCATCCTGAGGCGAAGCTCCTCATCCCCCAACAGCCTCTTTATCGCAGCGGCGAGCGCCACCTCATCGGCAGGCGGGACCAGTATCCCTGTCTCACCATCCCCGATCACCTCGGGCAGGGCACCTGCGGTTGTGGCCACAACCGGGACCTCACAGGACATCGCCTCAGCGGGGGGAAGCCCAAACCCCTCATATATGGAGGGTGTTACCGCTATCTCAGATGCCGAATACCTCCTGATAAGCTCCTCGTTATCTATGTGGCCGGTGAAGGTTACCATGTCTTCAATCCCATATCTACCGACCAGCTCACAGGCGAAGGCATCATCCGGGTCTATGGCATCGACAACGGTCAGCTTAACATCGACCTCCCCCTTGAGGAGCTGAAGCGCCCTCATTAAATATAGTATCCCCTTCTTTCGGTCCCGGGTATTACCGACAACGATCAGCCTCCCCTTCTCCTTCTTGACCCCCTCCCTTCTCCTGAAAAGGGCGGTGTCTATCCCATTGTAGACCACCCTCAACCTGTCAGGTGATACCCCGAAGGCATTTCTGGCCTCCTCGGCGGAGCTTTGGGAGACGGTTATCACCCGGTCCATTCTCCTCGCCACCAGGTGCTGCATGAAGAAGGGGTAGAACATCACCCCGCCAAGCTTCCCCTTGAAGTCTTCGGCCTGCATGATCTCAGCCTTACGGTCAATGGGGAGGGGGTGGTGAACCGTGGCCACCACCGGAATGCCAAGTGCCTTCAGCAGTAGGGTTCCATAGGAGAGGGTCTGGTTATCATGGATTATGTCAAAATGACTCTGACGCTGGAGCCTGCGGGCCTTGTCATAGGCCTTGAAGCCGAAGGCGAAAAGCTCTGGGAACATCCATAGCTTTGTAGCCGCAAGCTCATAGAAGTTGACGAGTGAGAAGGCCTGGAACACATTCTCCCGGCACAATCCCTTCTCGAAGAAGTTGGGGTCTGGAATGCGTTCCACAGATACCCCCTCGACTATATTAGGATAGGGAGGCCCGACTATTACACAGACATCATGCCCCAGGCGGTGTAGTTCCTTTGAAAGGTAATGAAGGTATACCCCCTGCCCCCCGCTGTACATATTCCCCCTGTCGCCCAAGAGGCATACCCTCATGCCGTTTCATGCCCCCATCTATGCTCCATTATGACCCTCATGAGCCCGGCGATGCTCTTGGAATCGCAGATCTCCCCTCGGGCGATGAGGCCCAGAACACTATCCAGGGGGATGCGAACCAGCTCAATCACCTCACCATCTGGGGCGGATAGTGGGCCTGGGCGAAGTTCGGTGGCGAGGAATAGATAGAGATACTCGGTTGAGAACCCCGGGCTTGAATAGAACCCACCGAGATATTCCATCCTCCCGGCAAGATATCCGGTCTCCTCCCTGAGCTCCCTTTGGGCCGACTCCCCAGGCTCCTCACCTGGGTCGATACCACCAGCGGGTATCTCCAGTAGCTCCCTCTCAACAGCCTCACGAAACTGGCGCACAAGGAGGACGCTCCCATCAGTATCAATGGGCACAATAGCCACTGAATCACCATGCTCCACAATCTCTCGTGTTGTCCTCCTACCAGAGGGAAGCTCAACCGTATCCACACGAAGATTCACCGCCCTCCCCTTATAGAGGTGCTCACTCTTAATGGTCTTAAGCTCACTCAAGGTCAAGCTCCGGGTGGCTCAAGCTGGTATATAAGAGCCACCTCATCACAGTCGGGGAACTTGGGGCAGCGGTAGCATTCCCCCCATACCTTTCGAGGTAGCTCCATCTTATCGACACGGTGGAAGCCAAGCCTCTCAAAGAATTCCGGCTTATTTGCCAGTGCGAAAACAGTCGGGATCCCGAGCCCCCTTGCCTCATCAAGACAGGCCTGGATAAGACTGGCGCCAAGCCCGAGCTTTTGCTTCTCCTCCGCCACCGCCACCGACCTTATCTCCGCCAGGTCTGACCAGTAAATATGGAGGGCAGCGCAGGCCACAAGCCCCCCCCCCTCCCTGATCGCAAAGAAGTCCCTCAGCCCCTCATATAGCTCACTTAATGGCCTGGGCAACACATCCCCTTTATCGGCGAAGTGGTTCACTAGCTTGTGTATCTGGGGGACATCACCGAGCTTTGCCTTCTCTACCCTCAAATCATCCTCCTAACGTCTGGTTCAATCTCCTGGTCAGGGTGGCGTAGAAATATGCTGGTGTCCGAGCCCTCAGGAAGAAGGCGGGGTGGGGGCTTGGCCTTACCATGACCTTATCCCCACTCACAAGATTCAGGTTTATCTGCCCATCAATACTCAATATGGCCTGATGATCGGTCCTCACCACGAGCTCGATCTCAACATTCGAGGGCAATACCAGAGAATGTGAGAGGGAGAGGTGGGGGGAGATTGGGGTGAGCAATATCTCGCTGGAACGAGGGTCCATGATGGGGCCTCCAGCGGCAAGCGAATATCCGGTGCTCCCGGTAGCGGTGGCCACAATCACACCATCACCTCTATAGGTGGTGAGGTGCTCCCCATCTATAGAGGCATCAACATAGATAACACGAGAGACACCTCCCCTCCCGACAATGACATCGTTTAGGGCATAATACGAAGACCCTGCTAGCTCTGCCTGAAGCAAGGTCCGCTCATCAACCCACCCCTCACCGGCGAGGAAGCCCGGTGCCCTCTCCAGGGCCTCCTCTGGGCCAAGCTCGCTCATAAATCCAAACCTGCCAAGGTTTATCCCAAGGATGGGGACGGGCCTGGGGGCTATGGCACGAGCCGCCCTCAGGATGGTGCCATCGCCCCCGATAGTGATGACTACATCTGTGCCCTCGATACCTTTCTTCGCCTCTTCCTCATCCCAGGCTGAACATAGCCAAAAAGAAGCATCTGATAAACATGCCAAATTGCTAAGCTCATCAGCAAGTTCCCCGGCACGAGCGATCTTTGGGTGATAGAGGATGCCTACCCTTTTCAGCAGCTGCTCCAGCCAAAGTCTATCATTGCCAATATGGGCTGTCAAGAACCAAGGGCCCTCACCACAACCTCGGCGATGCGGAGGAAATAGGACGGGATAACCCCAATCACTAGTACACCAATGCAGGCAATACAGAGGGCGAAACGCAGGGCCCCAGAGGAGGGGACCCTCTCCTGGGATGCCGGTGCTTCAAGGAACATCACCTTCACTACCCTGAGGTAATAGTATGCTGATATGACGGTGTTTATAACGGCGATGACTACCAGCCACAAGAGCCCATACTGCATTGCGGCATTGAATATGTAGACCTTTGCCATAAAGCCTGCGGTTGGCGGTATCCCGGTGAGGGAGATGAGGCATAGGGCCAGAGCCAGGGAAAGAAGTGGGGCGTGCCTTGCCATCCCACGGTAATCGGCGATCATATCGCTATCAACTTTGTTGGATATGGCGATGATGGCGATAAATGCCCCAAGATTGGTGAAGGCATAGCTTACAAGGAAGAATAAAAGCCCGCTCTGTCCCAGGGAGCTCACTGCCGCAAGCCCCATCATCAGGTAGCCAGCCTGGGCTATGGAGGAGTAACCCAGCATCCGCTTTATGTTTGTCTGCGGGATAGCCACAATATTCCCGAGGGTCATTGTGATGGCACCCAAGACAGCGAATATCATCCCCCAGTCAAGGCTCACCGGGCCAAATGCGGTATAGAACACCCTCAATATAACAGCGAAACCTGCGGCCTTGCTGGCAACCGAGAGGTAGGCGGTAATCGGGGTTGGAGCCCCTTCATATACATCAGGGACCCACATCTGGAAGGGGACACAGGCTATCTTGAAGCCAAATCCGGCCACCAGAAGGACTATCCCCATAAGTAGCGCCGGGCTCCCCAAGGCCCCTGATGATACGGCGGTGGCAATATCGCCGAGATGGGTTGTCCCGGTAAGCCCGAAGACCATCGCCATCCCATAGAGCAATACCGCCGAGGCGACCGCTCCCAGAAGGAGATACTTGAGCCCTGCTTCGCTCGACTTCGGGTCCTTCAGGAAGCCAGTCAGAACATAGAGGGAGATCCCGGTTAGCTCAAGCGAGATGTAGATAGAGACAAGCTCGCCGGTTGAGGCCATGAGCATCATACCTACAGCGGAGAGGAGGATAAGGGCGAGGTATTCCCCCTGAAAGCGTTTGATCCTGGATACATAGTCAACTGAGGCCAGGACCACCATTATCGCCACTCCGATAAAGAGGAATTTGAAGAAGATGGAGAAGCCATCGACAACCAACATGCCGCCAAAGGTGGTTGCCTCCCCTCCCCAAAGGGTGGCAGCGAAGACAGCGGAGGTGATAAGCCCCAGGATGCTCACATACACCAGGATGCCCTTCCTCTTTATTACGAGGTCAAGCAGTATCACCAATATGGCGAAAGCTGTGAGGCTGATCTCAGGGCTCAAGAGATACAGGTTCAATCACCTCTCCTTTTCATACTATACCCGCTATCCCCAGTCCGATTACATTGGTAAGTATCGCTGGATAGACCCCAATGAGAAGTATCACCGCTACCAGGGTGAAGATGGGCACCATCTCCAGCCTATTGGCATCCTCTACCTCTTCGTATTCCGCCTTTGGAGGACCGAAGAAGACCCTCTGGAGCATCCACAGGATGTAGCCTGCGGTTATCACGATCCCGATGATGCCGAGGACGGTGTAGAGCTCAACGAATCTGAATGCGCCACTTGAGAAGCTCCCCAGGAATACCAGGAACTCAGCGGCAAACCCGCTCGTCCCCGGAAGGCCAAGGGCGGCGAGCCCTGCTATACTGAAGACAGCCGCAATGACGGGCATCCTCCTCGCCAGCCCGCCGAGCTCGGGGATGAGCCTGTGGTGGGTCTTGTCATATACCAGGCCGACCATGGCAAAAAGGAGCCCTGTTATGACCCCATGGCTGAACATCTGTAGCGTTGCACCGGTGAGACTCATCTCGCTGAGGCAGAATATGCCCAGGAGCACATAGCCCATGTGGCTAATGCTACTATATGCAATCAGCCTCTTCAGGTCGGTCTGCCTCAATGTAACCGCTGCACCATAGAGGACGCTCACCACAGCGAAGGCAGCAAGGATCGGCGCGTAATCGTGGGCCACACCGGGGAACATGCTCACACACAACCTGATCATCCCGTATCCCCCCATCTTGATGAGCACCCCTGCCAGCATCACGCTAACCGCCGTGGGGGCATCGGTATGGGCATCCGGGAGCCATGTATGAAAGGGAAACATGGGGAGCTTTATCGCAAAGCCCAAAAAGAGGAGAAAGAACATGGTGGTGATTATCGGCGTCGTCCCCGTGAGCTGAATCTGGGTCATATCAAGGGTTCCGGTATTGAAGTAAACAAGCAGTATCCCGGCGAGGATCATGGCACCCCCCAGGATGGTGTAGATCAAATATTTCATCGCCGAGTAATCCTTCCTCCCTGTCCCCCAGATGGATATAAGGAGGTACATCGGCACAAGCTCAAACTCCCAGAAGAGGAGGAAAAGAATGAGATCAAGGGACGAGAATACCCCCAGAAGGCATGTCTCAAGAACAAGGAGCCAGCAGAAGTACTCCCTCACCCTCATATTTATCCCCCAGGAGACAAGCACAGCGACGAGACCAAGGAGGGTTGTCAGGAGGAGCATTGTCAGGCCTAGACCATCAACGCCCAGGAAGTAGTGGGCATTGATGGAGGGGATCCAATCCACCATCTGGACAAACTGGAACCCACCAGCGGACCTATCGAAGAGGAAGAACACCACTATCGACAGAATGAAGGCGACCAAGGCGAAGGAGAGCGAGAGGAGCCTCACCGTCCTAGCGCTGGGCCTGGGCCAGAGCGCCAGCAGTATCGCCCCCGCCAGAGGGAGGAAAACTATTATAGATAGATACGGAAAGCCCAACTATTCAACTCCTACGGGGCAAAGATAAAGAGACAGGCTGCGATGGCCAGAACCCCAATGAAGATGGCAAGCCCATACACCTGAAGCTGACCTGTCTGGAGCCTCCTCAAAATGCCTCCCGCGGCTATAGTAGCCCCGGCAACGCCATTGACAAGACCGTCCACTATATAGGTATCGAACCACTGGAGGACGAGGAAGAGCCCGTCCACCAGGACGCTGAAGATAAACACCCTCTCATAGAGCTCATCAAACCAGTACTTGTTCCACAGCACCCTGTATAGTGCTTGGAATCTCCTCCCCACCGCCTCAGGTGAAAGCCATTTAGCGCTATACATCGCATAGGCGAGGAGGATGCCAAGACCCGCCAGGATGAGCGAGACCCAGGGCATCGGATGGGAGAGAACCTCGAAGAACCCCATAGACTCACCACCCAGGAACCCGCTAATTGGGAGCCAGCCTGAAGTGATGGAGAGGATAGCCAGAATGACCATAGGGATAAGCATAACCTTCGGGGACTCATGTAGAGCGTGAGCACTCCTAGCTTCTGAGCCGCCTCTATAGCTTCCGCCGAATGTCAAAAAGACCACCCGGAACATATAGAATGCGGTCATGAAGACGGTTATCATGGCCAGATAGAATAGCACCGGGGTGCTCCCCCATGCATGGAGGAGTATTCCATCCTTACTCCAGAAGCCTGCCAGGGGCCAGATGCCGGCAATGGAGAGGGAGGCAATGAGGAAGGCGGCGTATGTCCAGGGCATATACTTTTTCAGTCCTCCCATCTCCCTCATATCGAAGGTCCCTGTGGCGTGGTTAACGCTTCCTGCCCCCAAGAAGAGGAGCGACTTGAAGAAGGCGTGGTTTGCGAGGTGGAAGATAGCAAATGCCACGCTCCCCGCCCCCAGCCCAAGCATCATATAGCCGAGCTGGCTTATGGTTGAGTAGGCCAGAACCCTCTTTATGTCGGTCATCACCAGCCCCATGCTGGCGGCAAATATGGCGGTGAACCCACCGATGATGGCAACCGTTGTCATTGCCTGGGGGGATTGGGCAAAGAGGGGAAAGGTTCGGGCAACAAGATAGACTCCGGCAGCCACCATAGTGGCAGCATGGATGAGGGCGCTGACCGGGGTGGGGCCTTCCATTGCATCCGGGAGCCAGGTATGCAGAGGGAACTGCGCCGATTTGCCAACCGCTCCGGAGAATATCCCGATCGCCGCCCAGGTGAGCGCTGTTGCGCTGAGGAGCGCTGGCGCTACCACATAGAGCTCGGCGATGTCAAAGGTGCCCGTCTTGGCATAGAGGAAAATGATCGCTGCCAGGAAGCCAAAGTCCCCGATCCTGGTTACCAGGAATGCCTTTACCGCTGCCCTCGCCGCTTCAGGGCGGTGAAACCAGAAACCGATCAAGAGATAGGAGCACAGGCCAACAAGCTCCCAGAATACATAGAGCATAACGAGGTTAGAGGCCAGGACCAGGCCCAGCATCGAGCCGGTGAAAAGAGACATGAAGGCGAAGTAGCGGTGGTATCCCCCATCCCCATGCATATACCCCTGGGAGTAAATTTGCACCATGAGGCTCACCACGGTGATCACAATTAGCATCACCGCAGTAAGCGAGTCTATTGCTATGCCTACCTGTATGGTGGTGGAGCCGATAGTGACCCAGTCATGAGGCTCGAGAAGGATAGCATGCCCCGGGGCCTGGATCACGCTCACAAGCGCCCACAAGGAGAGAATCAGGGATGATGAGATACTAGCGATAGTGATATAAGCACTTATTCTCGGCCTTGAGTTAAAGAAGGGCCTCGTTATAAGTGATATGATCGCAAACGATAAGACCGGGACCAGGAAGATGGCCCAGCCTGCAGCTTCAGGGAACATCTATGCTTTCCTCATATCCTTCCTTAATATCATCACCCCCAATAATCACCACTTCATCAGGTCGACCTCGCCGACATCGACGGTCCTCCGGCTCCGGTAGATAGCGACCACTATAGCGAGACCAACCGCCGCCTCAGCAGCAGCAACGGTAATAATGAAAATAGCAAACACCTGGCCAGTAAGGAGCGCTAAATACCTAGAGAAGGCGACCATAGCGATATTCACCGCATTGAGCATGATCTCGATGGACATCAGGATGGCTATGGCATTACGCTTCACCAGGACGCCGTAGATCCCAATTGAGAAAAGGATCGCCGATAGAATCAGGAAATGCTCAAGCCCTATCATCTACTTCTCCCTTGCCAAGACTATGGCCCCGATAGCTGCTGCCAGAAGCAAGACCGACGCTATCTCGAACGGGAGAACAAAGCCACTCTCAGGGTCGAAAAGCTCGAGGGCAATAGCCCCTGTGGTCGGCCCAGCCTCAGGAAGCGGGGTTACTACATGCCAGTTGGTGGTCAGCACAATGAATACCATAGCCCCGAGGAACGCTAGCCCGATCACAAGGGCGGGGAGGGGAAGCCTATTCGATGGGCTTCCCCTCTGCGTCTGCCGGGTGAGCATGATAGCGAATATTATCAGTATTGAGATAGCGCCAACATAGATCAGCACCTGCACCCCTGCCAGGAAGTCAGCACCGATAGTGATATATATTCCGGCTATGGTGAAAAAGCAAAAGACGAGGAAAAGGGCGGCACGGAATATATCACGGTTTAACACCACTGCCAGGGCTGAGCCAACACCAAGTGCCGCCAGTATCCAGAAGGCTATCTCCATCCCCATCTTCCCTCTCCTTTGTGGCCCCTTGAGCCCCTCATCTCCCCCTTCACGAGGAGCGTCTGCTCTGGCAAGGCCGCCTCGATCTGCGGGCTGGCGTAGGCGCTCGGCTCCCCCCCCGCCAGGGCCAACCTCTCCTTATCCATTACAAGCTGCCCCCGGCGGTATGTCGCCCGCTCATAACCACGCCCCATAAATAGGGCGCCGAGGGGACATGCCTCCACGCAGAGCCCGCAGAAAAGACAGCATCCCATATCAATATCGAGCCTCTCCACCAAAAGCCCCTTCTCAGGACCCCTCCTGGTCTCCAGATTGATTATCCCCACAGGGCATGCGCGGGCACACGCCCCACAACCATTGCACGCCTCATCGTCCCATAGAAGCTCATTCCCCCTGATCCTCTTTGATGTATTTAGCCTCTCCTCGGGGTACTGGACGGTTATCGGGGTGCGGAAGAGGTGCCTGAAGGTTAAGGCCAGTCCCTTGGCAATGCCGAGGCCATATCTGTCAAACCTGACCCCCCCCTCCAGAGGGAAGAGCCTCGACCATAAAACAATAAGTGCCCCTGCGATGAATATATTGGCGAAGATCACAGGCCACGGGAAATCGGGCCAGAGGAGGACCTCAAAGGCGGTAACAAAGATATTCACAAGCGCCAGCGGGAAGAGGTATTTCCAGGCAAAGCCCATCAGTTGATCGACCCGAAATCTGGGGAGGGTGCTCCTCACCCACACCACGAGGAAGAAAACGAAGAAGACCTTTATCAAAAACCACAGGAATGCTGGGAGACCTGGCCCCATCCAGCCGCTTAGGTATAGGGTTGTTACTATAGCGGAGACCGCCAGGGCATGCCCGTACTCAGTCAGGTAGAACATGGCGAACTTCAACCCGGAGTACTCTGTATGGAATCCGGCGACGATCTCAGACTCCGCCTCTAGAAGGTCAAAAGGGGTTCGGTTCATCTCGGCGGAGGCACCCAGGAAATATATCAGAAAGCCCAGCGGCTGAAGCAGAATGAAGGGGATGCTCTGCCCCTCAACAATTGAGACCATTGAGAGTGAGCCTGCGATGAGGACAACCCCGACGGTTGAGAGGACCAACGGTATCTCATAGCTTACCATCTGGGCAACAGTCCTCATCGCCCCGATAAGCGAGTATTTGTTGTTCGAACCCCATCCGGCCATAAAGACCCCTATTGTGCCGATGGAGCTTATGGCGACCACATAGAGGATGCCGATATTCAGGTCAGCGAGGATCGCCCTCTCCCCGAAGGGGATCACAGCGAATATCATGAGGATAGGGGTGAAGACGATGATAGGGGCCAGGAAGTGAACCCACCTATCACCCCTAGCGGGGACTATATCCTCCTTTATCAGGACCTTGATGGCGTCGGCCACAGGCTGGAGAACCCCAAATGGGCCGGCTCGGTTAGGGCCGAGGCGTATCTGAAACCTTCCAATAAGCCTCCTCTCCAGCCAGATAAAGACCATCGCCATTATCAGGAAGAATGCGATGATCACCACCACAAATATCCCCAGATGGGCCCAGTCCATTATCTATCCACCTCACCAAGGCAGACGTCTATGCTACCAAATATAACCACTGCATCGGCAACCTTCCACCCGATAACAAGGTCTCGAAGCGTTGTCAGGTTGAGGAGGGCAGGGGGGCGGATCCTCACCCGGTATGGGTTAGGGGAGTTATCGCTCACTATATAGAAGCCAAGCTCCCCCTTTGGCCCCTCGATGTGACCATAGGCATCGCCAGCAGGGGGCCTGAGACGGGCAGGGACCTTTCCCTTTACTTCACCATCGGGGAGCCCTTCCATAGCCTGCTCAAGGATTCGTGTGCTCTGGCGCATCTCCTGAATCCTCACCCAGTAGCGGTCATAGACATCGCCAGCGCTCCCCAGCGGGATGTTGAAATCGAATCGATCATAGACAGAATATGGGTCAGCCTTCCTGATGTCCCAGTTGACCCCGCTTGCCCTCAGGACCGGCCCGCTTGCCGATGAGTTTATCGCAAGCTCCCTGGAGAGAACCCCGACACCCTTTGTCCTAGCGAGCACAATCTCATTCGTGGCAAGGAGCTGGTCATACTCATCGATAAAGTGAGGCATCTCGGAGACGAATCTCTTA
>DAOWNJ010000106.1 GCA_030642645.1 Dehalococcoidia bacterium
GAGCTCTTACCTCGATAATCTGAGGACTTCAATAAATGGTGAGAAGACGACGGTGCAGGGAGAGCGGGATGTCGAGCGCTTTATGTGGGAGCACTACCTCTATGGCTGGGGCAAGGAGGTTATCTACCGGAGCTCGGAGGCGGCTGAGCGGTTCTCCTCACACTCAGAGAGGGAGGCAGACTCGCTCCGCCGCCTTCTCTGGAGGGTTTTGGGCGATGTCCAGGGAAAGAGGATACTCTATGTAGGGAGCGGTAATGACCTCCTCCTCTCAATCCCACTCGAGCGGGATGGCGCCTTTATGGTCAATCTTGATATTGTGAGCGATTGTCTCGAGGACCTCATGGGGTGGGGGGCAGGAAACTGCGTCTGCGGTGATGCCCGAAGACTCCCATTCCATGATGAGGCCTTCGATGCTGTCTTCTCCAAGGGCTCGATCCATCACTCCCATCCAATTGTAGGGCCCCTGAAAGAGATGTCGAGGGTGCTCGGGGTGGGGGGGCATATCATTATCGCTGAGCCAAGGAAGGTCTATGAGCAGGACAGGTCCGGGTTGGGACGCTCCACTCCATATGAGAGCGGCATCTCTATTCGGGAGGTTGCTCAAGCCTTAAGTTCCAATGGCATTTCACAACTTAAGATGGGTGCCCTCATCTATGCCCCACCAAGGACCCCATCTCCGATAGCCAGATTGTGGGAAGGGTTGGGTAATGCCCTGCCCTGGCTCATGAATCGCTTCGCCTTCGAGTTTAGCGTCTGCGGACGAAAGGAGGGATGATGAAGGTTGCTTTCATTTATATTGACCCCAGCTACCGGGTTATGGGGCCGTTCCATGTTGGGATAGCATCGCTCATCGCCTATCTGAGGCGTGGTGGATATGATTGCGAGTTCTTCCACCTTCTTGGGGATACAGATGAGGCCGATTACATAGATTTCCTTGAGAGGACTAAACCGGATATTGTTGCTTTCTCGGTAATGACCAATATTTTCCCCCACATCCCCCCACTCGCCAGGCTTACCAAGCGCCACTCCGAGGCCCTTACCATATGTGGCGGGGTACATGCCACCTTGAGCCCTGAGGAGGTTATCTCGGTTGATGGCATCGATGCTGTTTGCATCGGGGAGGGGGAGGGAGCATTGCTTGAGCTATGTGATAGCCTTTCTCAAAGTAGGGACATTTCTAAAATTCCCAACCTGTGGGTTAAAAAGGATGGGGAGGTCAACCAAAACCCGATGAGGCCCCTGATCTGTGACCTGGATACCATACCATTTATGGACAGGGAGGTCTCCCCATATGAGGACAGCTTTGATCTTGGTTTCATGAGGCGGGGGGTATTTATGGCCTCGAGGGGCTGCCCCTACAACTGCGCCTACTGCTGCAACCATGCCATCAAGCAGCTTTACGGTGGGAAAAGGTATATCCGCTTCAGGAGCGTTGATAACATCATTGAAGAGGTGGAAACGGTGGTCCGAAACTTCCCTCAGATGGACTATGTTGTCTTTCATGATGACCTCCTGCCAATGAAAAAGGACTGGTTTGAGGAATTCGCCGCGGAATATCGTAGGAGGGTCGAAAAGCCATTTGAAATGAACTGCCACCCAAACCTTATGGACAGGGATGTCGCCCTTATGGCGAGGTCGGCGGGATGCCGACTCGTTCGCTTCGGGATTGAGAGTGGGAATGACCACATTCGGAGGGAGGTGCTCGATCGGCATACCAGAAAAGAGCGTATCATCAAGGCGTTCTCGGTGTGTAACGAGATAGGGATAGAGACCTTAAGCTATAATATGATCGGCCTTCCGTTCGAGGGGAGGCCCCAGATTCTGGACACCATCAAGCTCAATGCCAGGGTAAGACCTGCTGTGATGCATGTCTCCATTTTCTATCCCTTCCCCAAGACAAAGGCATATGAGATATGTGAGAGGGAGGGTTTCCTGACCGACAGACACTTCGATAGCTTCTTCGAGAGCACCATACTGAAGCAAGATGGCATCACCCCGGAGCAGATACAGTTCCTGCATCGCCACTTCGATCCTCTGGTCAAGCTCTATTCCAGATGCTATTCCCTGCCGAAAGTCTTGGGCAAAATAGGGGAGAAGCTCGTCGACTCTATGGTCCTGGCGGTTACCAGTCGCCCTTTGCTGCGAGCAGTAAATTGGGTCGCTCGGTGGAGGGGTAGGGAGAGACAGGACTCAGGCCCGTGCTATACTATAGAGCATGGGGAGGTGAGGGTGTGGCGGGGAGATTGAAAAGGAGGGTTCAATGGATATCGAGATGAAAGTGATAGATAATCGCACCCTTAAGCTATCGCAGTTCCTCTCCCGTGAGATACCTTTATCCCGCAGCATCTATTTTGCTACTGCCTTTATAAATCTATCCGGACTAAGGGGCATTGAGGAGAGTGTAAAGGCGCAGTTGATCTCAGGGGGTGAGATCGAGTTGATCTTTGGGCTTGACTTCCGCCTCTCCGACCCCGGGGTCATTGCCTGGCTGATTCAGATGTCGAAGAGCTATGAGGCCCTCAGCTTTTATGCCTTCTCAGACCCCCGCTGGGGTGGCGAGCCCGGTTTTCATCCCAATCTATATGTTATGGAGCGTCCCGATGGTATGACAAGCATTGTGGTAGGCTCATCAAGCCTGACTAGGGGTGGGCTGGAGGATAATATCGAGTTTGACCTTGCCTTGGAGGTCCCCGCCTCAGACCCATTTGCAAAGGAGATAAAAGAGGCCTATCGGAGTTACAGGGCGAAGATAAACCTTTTTGTGCCGGACGAGGAGTATCTTAAAGACTATGATAGGGCCTTCAGCCGCCTCAGGGACAGTGAGGGGAGGGCCCTGGCCGACCCGGATACTGCCCAGATGATCCGCTCCCTTCTGGGGAGGGGAGATGTGCTCTCCCATGAGCTTGCGACCGAGAAGCAGCTCATAATAAATGCGATGAACTCCCTTCGGGTGGCAAAGGGCGAATATGTTCACCTCAGGAACATCACCAGTTGGATGGAGAGGGAGGCGAGGAGGTTGAATCTGGAATTTGAGTGGGGTAGTATGACCAGCATCATAAAGGGAAGGCTCGATGAGCACCTGGTGGGGAGGGGAGGGGAGGAGCTCTTTGAGAGGAAGAAGGGGAAAAGAGAGGGCGAGTTCTACCGCCTGAGCAAGAAGGGAGAGGAATACAGGAAGGGATGGTGATGGGGTATGAGGGAGATAGCTGAGCAGGAATACAGGGAATTTATCAAGGGGCATGATCGAATCGTTGTAGATGGGACTGCGGTTAAGCTCGTTGATGGGGCACAGGTCAAGCTCCTTGAGCCAAAGGAATTCTCTTTGGAGAAGACCACCATTTGGTCTTTTGAGAACCGAGGGAAGTGGGCCACACACCAAGGTAACTACCGTGGAAACTGGGCTCCCGAAATCCCGCGAAATCTAATTCTTCGCTACACGCAGCCAAGCGAGCTGGTTTTGGATCAGATGGTCGGCTCAGGCACAACGCTGGTGGAATGCAAGCTTTTGGGCAGGAATGGTATAGGGATAGACATAAACCTAGACGCTGTTATGGTGGCTTGGAACAGGCTGGATTTCGCTTACGCCGCCAACGATTTCCAGGAGACGACCCAGAAGCTCTATCACGGAGATGCCAAGAATCTCCGTCTGGTTGACGATGAATGTGTTGACCTAGTAGCTACCCACCCACCGTATGCAAGCATAATCCCTTACTCCCACAAGACAACTGAAGGAGACCTATCCCATGTGCATAGTATAGACGAGTTCATAGAAAGTATGAGAGAGATAGCCAGGGA
>DAOWNJ010000144.1 GCA_030642645.1 Dehalococcoidia bacterium
CATCACCTTCAACCCCTGAGGTCAACTCCACTTGACACAAAACATAGAAGGGTTATAACATTACTCTAATACCCAAAGGAGTAGTCTATGGAGAATTATGCCCTCTCTGACCTCAAGGTAGTGGAGTTGGCGAGTTTCATATCAGGCCCTTTCTGCGCAAAGCTTATGGGTGACCTTGGGGCCGAGGTGATAAAGGTGGAGGAGCCCGGGGTGGGGGACGAGGCCAGGAGACATGAGCCATTTAAGGATGACATACCACACCCTGAGAGGAGCGGGCTCTTCCTCTATCTAAATACCAACAAGCTGGGGGTAACCCTCAACCTCAGGACCGCTACCGGGCTCAGGATATTCAAGGAGCTGGTGAGGGGGGCGGATATCCTTGTGGAGAATAACCACCCCTCGCTCGTGGAGGAGCTCGGCATCGAATACCAGACCCTGAAGGAGATAAACCCGACCCTCATCATGATCTCGATAAGCCCCTTTGGCCAGAGCGGCCCCTACAGGGACTATAAGACATCGAACCTGGTGAGCATCCATATGGGCGGTATCGGATATGTTACCCCCTGGATTGTGGACGACCTGGAGCACCAGCCACCGCTTAAGGGTGGGGGGAGACAGGCCGATTTCCTGGCAGGGCTGAGTGCTGCGATAGTTACTATGGCCGCAGTATGGCAGAGGCAGATGAGCGGGCTTGGATGTCATATAGACCTCTCCGAGCATGAGGCGGTTGCCGCCATTGTCGGGCGCGATCTTGTCTCCCATACCATGGATGACCTCGTCCAGACGAGGGGTGTGCCTCCGGTGGCCGGGGCATTCAGCCTCATCCGCTGTAAGAATGGCTATTTCCAGGTCTATGTAAGGGAGGATCGGCAGTGGTGGCCCTTCGTAGAGGCAATAGGAAGCCCAGGTTGGGCCAGGGAGGAGAGGTTCAAGGACCCCCAATCTCGGACAGATAATTGGGATGCCCTTGAGCCCCTCATATGGGACTCAACAAAGGACATTAACAAGGAGGAGATATTCCATAAATGCCAGGCTGACCACATTGCCTGCGCCCCTGCCAACGACATGGAGGAGGTCTTTCGTTCCGGTCATCTTGAGGCAAGGGGCACATTCGTTGAGATCGACCATCCTCAGGCGGGAAAGGCCCGCTACCCCAGGGCGCTCCACCACCTCTCGCGCACCCCATCGAGGGCTACCCGCCCCGCCCCCCTCCTGGGGGAGCATAATGGGGAGATAATCTCGGGGAGGCTTGGCTATTCAAGGGAGGAGCTGGTGAGGATGAGAGAGGCGGGGGTGATATAGATGAGCGGTCTTCCTCTAGAGGGCGTAAGGGTTGCTGATTTCACCCAGATACAGGCGGGGGGGCACGCTGCCCAGTGGCTCGGGGTTTTAGGGGCGGAGGTGATAAAGATAGAGAGCAGGAAGAGGCCAGAGCTATTGAGGCTCATGGCCCCCAATCTCAACCAGAGCAGCGCCTTCAACTCACTTAACTATGGAAAGAAGGACTGCACCATTAACCTCCAGAAGCCTGAGGGGGTTGAGCTGGCAAAGATGATAGTCTCAAAGAGCGATATCGTCGCCGAGAACTACGCCACCGGGGTAATGGAGAGGATGGGGCTTGGTTATGAGGACCTGAGGAAGGTGAAGTCGGACATAATCATGCTATCCATATGTGGCCCGGGAAGGACAGGGCCGGAGAGGGAATATGTGGCCTATGCCCCTGTCATACATGCCTACTCAGGGATGTGCTCCCTCACTGGATATCCAGGTGGCCCCCCAAATATGATGGGGGTCATGTGGGTCGATGCCATTACCGCCCAGACCGGGGCCTACTCCGCCATTGTCGCCCTCCATCATCGCTCCCTCACCGGCGAGGGGCAGTTTATCGACCTCTCTATGGAGGAGGTGATGCTCACATTCCTGCCAGAGGCTGCCCTCGACTACTCTATGAACGGAAGGGTGAGGGGGAGGGAGGGGAACCGTGATGATATACAGGTCCCCCACGAGTGCTACAGGTGTAAAGGGGAAGACAGGTGGGTCGCTATCTCGGTCTCATCGGATGAGGAGTGGAGGGCGCTCTGTCGTATCATGGGA
>DAOWNJ010000012.1 GCA_030642645.1 Dehalococcoidia bacterium
ATTGGCGTTTTCGCCCTCTCCATCACCTCCTCGCTTACCTCTCTGGAGAGGAGGTTTGAGACCAGAAAGTTCTCGATCAAATCTATGGTCGCTTGTGGCGGCCCAAGCTCCCTCAGCATGGTATACCTGGTGATAAGTCCTGTTTCGAGGTAATCCTCAGGGATAATAAAATACTCCATAACCTCCCTGCTAAGCAACGCCTGTGTGGCCTCGTCCTTGGTATCATAGAGGACAAAAGCAACGCCATCCTGGGTGCAGTCATTGAAAATGCCGGTCTCATCGACATATCCGATACACTCCTCCTCCGGGGGAGGGCTGACCGCCCACTCAGTCACCCCCTGATAGATCAATATCCCCAGAATAGCAAGCACCGGAAAGCTTGCCGTAAGCAGGATGTAGGATAGCCTCCTTATAGTGGTGGAAAACTCATGTCTTGCAATGATCCAGGTCTTTTTCATTGCCCCTTCTTCACAACCTGAATAAATATCTCTTCCAATGATGGTGTGGAGACCTCAAAGCGGCTGAGTGGCAGGTTCCTTGCCACAAGCTCCTCAAGAACCCTCTGGGGGGAGGTCTTTCCATCAAGGAATAGCTCCAGAAGCTTGCCATGCTCCTTCCTCCCCACCACCCCCTCCAGCTCGTCGATAGCGCCATCACACTCCACAAATACAGAGTTGTTTCGGTAGCGCCACTTTATCTCCGCCAGCTCACCGTAGAGGACAACACGACCCTCGGCGATCATAAGGATTCGGTCGCACATCTCCTCCACCTCATTCATCATATGGGTGCTCAGGATGATCGCCTTCCCCTGCCCCTTGAGCTCCAGGATGATGTCCTTTAAGAGCCTGCGGTTCACCGGATCAAGGCCAGCGAATGGCTCATCGAGGATGATAAGGTCGGGGTCATGGGCGATGGTAACCAGGAACTGAATGAGCTGCCCCATGCCTCGGCTTAGCTCCCCTATCTTCTTACTCTTATGGGGCAGCATGTCCACCATCTTCAGAAGCTCCTCCGCTCGCTCTATGGCCACTTTCGCTCTCACGCCCTTCAGGGAGGCAAGATAGACAAGTGAATCTGATACCCTCATCTTTTGATAGAGTCCCCTTTCCTCAGGCAAATAGCCGATCCTGTTCTTGGTGCCCTCCTCAAGGGGTTTGCCAAAGACCATGATCTCACCCGAATCCGGCTTTAGGATGTCCATCAACATCCTTATCGTGGTCGTCTTCCCGGCGCCATTTGGTCCCACCAGGCCGAATACCTCCCCCGGCTCAAGGGTGAAGGATACATCCCCGACCACCTGTTTTTCCCCGAAGGACTTATAGATATGGGAAAGCTCGACAGCCTTTTCGTTTTTTTCGAACTGGTTCATTGCGTCCATACCACTGGAGCCTTTGACTTATTAGCTATTAGGGGAGTATACTCCAGGAGAGTCTGATCCTTCAAGTTCCTTATGGAAGAGCTGGCAAACAAACTCGTTGACTGGATAAGAGAGCAGGTATTGAGTGCTGGGTGTGGTGGGGTGACCCTCGGCCTGAGCGGGGGCATCGACTCATCCGTTGTCGCTGTCCTTTGCAAGAGGGCCTTCCCCAATAATACCCTTGCCCTTATCCTTCCATGCCATTCAAGCGAGAGGGACATTGAGGATGCCAACAGCGTGGCCACGAGGTTCCTCATCCCCACAAGGCTCATCCCCCTCGATGACGTCTTTGACTCCCTCGTCGAGATATTTCCAAAGTTTAGGGATGACCCCGGGAAGGGGGTGATTGCCGAGGCAAACCTGAAGGTGAGACTCAGGATGGTCACCCTATACTATATTGCAAACCACCTCGGCTACCTTGTGGTAGGAACCGGAAACCGAAGCGAGCTCGCTGTTGGGTATTTCACCAAATATGGCGATGGGGGGGTGGACATCATACCTCTGGGGAATTTAGTAAAGAGCCAGGTCAGGGAGCTTGCCTATTATCTGGGCATCCCCAAGGAGCTTATCCAGAAGCCCCCCTCTGCTGGTCTCTGGACAGGTCAGACCGATGAGGGAGAGATGGGGATTACATATGAGGAGCTAGACCGATATATCATTACTGGCCAAGCAGGCGAGGAATTGAAAAAGAGGATCGAGGAGCTTAGTGAGGGAAGCGCCCATAAGAGGCTAACCCCACCCATCCCCCCCTTTTGACCTTGCTATCGAAGCGCCCTTGTGCTATTATGCCAGCCTAAGGAAATGAGATGACCGAGAAGGAGAAAGCACTCGATATAGCCATTGCCCAGATCGAGAAGCAGTTCGGCAAGGGGTCGATAATGAAGCTTGGGGAGGCAAAGGCGAGGATGGCGTTTGATGCTATCCCAACTGGCTCCCTCTCCCTTGATATGGCATTGGGCATAGGCGGGATACCAAGGGGAAGGGTAATCGAGATATTCGGGGCCGAGGCAGCGGGAAAATCAACCCTTGCCCAGCACATCATCGCCGAGGCCCAGAAGCTTGGTGGGATGGCCGCCTATATCGATGCCGAGCATGCCCTCGACCCTTCATATGCTGCAAACTGCGGGGTCAATGTTGACGAGCTCTATATCTCACAGCCAGATACCGCAGAGCAGGCACTTGAGATCACGGAGGCACTGGTGAGGAGCGGGGCGATAGATGTCGTTGTCATCGATACCGTCGCCGCTCTGGTGCCGAGGGCTGAGATAGAGGGGGAGATGGGGGATGCCCATGTTGGGCTTCAGGCAAGGCTTATGTCCCAGGCTTTGAGGAAGCTGGTCGCTTCCATAAGCAGGTCAAGAACAGCGGTTATATTCGTAAATCAACTCAGGGAGAAGATCGGAGTGTTCTTCGGAAACCCCGAGGTCACCCCTGGTGGGAGGGCTCTCAAGTTCTATAGCTCGGTGAGGATAGACCTGAGGAGGATCGACTCCATCAAGCATGGAGATGAGCTCATCGGGAACCGAGTCCGGGCCAGGGTGGTCAAGAACAAGGTCGCTCCCCCCTTCAGGAGCGCCGAGTTCGATATCATATTCAGCCACGGGATAAGCAGAGAGGGAGACCTCATCGACCTCGGAGTGGAACTAGGAATAATAAAGAAGGCCGGCTCCTTCTTCTCCATTGGTGATACCCGCCTCGGTCAGGGTCGGGAGAACGCCAAGGAGTTCCTGAGGGAGCACCCTGATATATCCGCTGATATAGAGAGGGAGATAAGGTCAGCCGCTTTCGCCCCCCAAAACGCCCCAGAAGAATCGCTGGATTGAGAGAGATCACCTCTATCGAGCCCCAGAGGAGAAGGAGATGGCGGGTGAATGTCTTCTTGGAAGGGGAGTTTGCCTTTAGCCTTTCAGCGGAGCTCGCCCAAAGGGAGGGGCTCCATCCAGGAATGACCCTCCCTCAATCCGGGATCGATGGGCTCCTGAGGGAGAGCGAGGCCGAGGTCTGCTGCGAGGCTGCTATCCGGTATCTCAGTTACCGTCCCCGAAGCGAGAGTGAGATGAAGGACAGGCTTGAGAGGAGGGGTTTTGAACGGGAGACCATTGAGGCTGTGATCGGCACCCTCAAGGAGAGGGGACTTCTGGATGATAGATCATTTGCTCGATTCTGGAGGGAGGACAGGGAGAGGTTCAGTCCCAGGGGGATGCTCCTCCTTAAGAGTGAGCTAAGGAGAAAGGGGGTTGCCCCTGAGACCATCGAAGAGGTAACCAGCGACCTCAATGAGGGTGAGGATGCCTACAGGGCGGCACGGAAAAAGGCAATGGCGATAAAGGAGACAGACTATAGGCTCTTTCAGGGGAGGCTTGGCTCCTTCCTCAGGAGGCGTGGGTTCAGCTACGATGTCATAAACCGAACTGTGGACAGGGTATGGGGGGAGAGGCTCCTTGACAGCCCAGCTTCGGAAGAGTAGCATCTAGATAGGAGTAGGGAGATGACACAGGGTTTGATATATGCGGTTATTGCTATAGGATCGGTTCTCATCGGGGGTTTGATCACATTCTTCATCCAGAAGACTGTGATCAGCCGAAGGGTCAGAAATGCCCAGAGGGAGGCTGAGAGGCTTCTGGAGGAGGCTAAGACAACCCATAAGGAGATGCTCCTGGAGGCCAAGGAGGAGGCGATAAAGGTAAAGGGGGAGGCAGAGGCGGATAACCGTGAGCGCCGCCTGGAGCTCCAGCGTCTGGAGAAGAGGCTTGCCCAAAAAGAGGAGAACCTGGAGAGGAAGTCTGAGGCCACCGAGCGCAGGGAGCACAGCGTCGCTCAAAGGGAGACAGAGGCTCAAGAGGTGCGCTCACAGCTTGATGAGCTGAGACAGAGGCAGATCCAGCATCTTGAGCTTATATCAGGGATGACCACCGCTGAGGCCAAGAGTGAGCTTCTGAAGGAGATAGAGGGAGAGATCAGGGAGGATGCCTCCCGTAAGGTGCGTGAGATAGAGGCTCAGATGAGGGAGGAGGCTGACCAGAAGGCTCGTGAGATACTCTCAACGGCGATGCAGCGGTGCGCCAGTGAGGTGGTAAGCGAGACCACGATCTCCGTTGTCCCCCTCCCATCGGATGAGATGAAGGGGAGGCTCATTGGAAGGGAGGGGAGAAATATAAGGGCCATGGAACACGCCACCGGCGTGGATCTCATCATCGACGACACCCCTGAGACGGTAACCCTCTCTAGCTTCGATCCAATGAGGAGGGAGGTAGCCCGCATCGCGCTGGAGAGGCTCATCCAGGATGGCAGGATCCATCCAGCCAGAATCGAGGAGATGGTGGAGAAGGCCCGAAAGGAGGTTGAGGAGACGATAATGGCTGAGGGGGAGCAGGCAGCATACAAGGCCGGTGTCCATGGGCTTCACCCAGAGCTATTAAAGCTTCTCGGTCGCCTCAAGTATCGCACGAGCTATGGGCAGAATGTGCTCCTGCACAGCATCGAGGTGGCACAGCTCTCCAGCATGCTTGCCTCGGAGGTCGGTGCCGATGTCGATGTGGCAGTGAAGGCCGGGCTTCTGCACGATATAGGGAAGGCGGTGGACCAGCAAGTGGAGGGCCCACACGCCCTAATTGGTGCCAACATCGTCAGGCAATGGGACCGCTCCCCAAAGGTGGTTCAGGCCATCGCTGAGCACCACGGTGAGGCGGGGACGACAAGTGTTGAGGGATTTATCGTCTCGGTTGCCGATGCCCTCAGCGGGGCGAGGCCCGGTGCAAGGAGAGAGTCACTGGAGCATTATCTGAAGCGACTTGAGGCACTGGAGAGCATCGCCAACAGCTTCCCAGGGGTGGAGAAGTCCTTTGCCATCCAGGCGGGACGAGAGATCCGCATCATGGTTAAGCCCAGCGAGATAGATGACCTCGAGGCACTGAGGCTGGCCAGAGACATCGTCAAGAGGGTCGAGGAAACCCTTGCATACCCTGGTCAGATAAAGGTTATTGTTATCAGGGAGACAAGGGCAGTAGAGTATGCGAAGTAGGGAAGAGGGATAGCTTGCGGATACTTCTTATCGGAGATGTAATCGGAAGGCCAGGAAGGAGGGCTCTAAGGGAGCTTCTACCAGGCCTGAGAAATGAATATGGGATCGATCTGGTCATCGCCAACGGTGAGAATGCCGCCGGGGGGCTTGGACTCACCAAGGCTACCGCAGAGGAGCTCCTCCGCTCGGGGGTGGACATTATCACCTCAGGGAACCATATCTGGGACCAGAAGGAGATCATCCCCCACCTCGATGGGGGTCTCCCCATTATCCGCCCCCTGAATTACCCCGATGGCGTTCCCGGCCGAGGCTACCTCATAAAGGGAGGGGCTCTGGTTGTGAATCTTATAGGTCGAACCTTTATCGGGAACTTCGATTGCCCCTTTAGGGCCATGGACCGACTCCTGGAGAGAGTGGCTAATAGGCCCAAGGTCATCGTTCTGGATTTCCATGCCGAGGCAACATCGGAGAAGGTTGCCCTTGGGAAATACCTTGACGGCAGGGTAAGCGCCGTCCTGGGAACACATACCCATGTAGGAACCATCGATACCCGCATCCTCCCCGGTGGGACAGCCTATGTCACCGATGTTGGGATGACTGGTCCCATCGATTCGGTGATTGGAGATGATGGTGATGAGGTGATCAGGAGGTTTTTGACGCAGATCCCACATCGCCTATCTGTAGGAAAGGGGGATGTCCTCTTAAATTCGGTCCTTGTTGATGTTGCTGATTCAGGCAGGGCGACAAGCATACTCCGCATAGATAGGGAGGCGAGGGGGGGTTGAGAGCAGACCTTCACCTTCATACCACCGCCTCCGATGGGAGATTAAGCCCCGCTGAGATCGTGCGCATCGCCGGTATGAAGGGGCTAGATGTCATCGCCATCACCGACCATGACACCACCGATGGCGTCCTTCCCGCTCTGAAAGCGGCTGAGGCCTACCCATCTCTCATGGTCATCCCAGGGATTGAGATAAGCACCGATGTCCCCGATGGGGAGGTCCATATTCTGGGCTACTTTATTGACTGCCAAGACCAGGAGCTCCAGGAGGTCCTTCTGAGGCTCAAGAATTCGCGCCTTGAGAGGGCTCAGGCGATGGTCTCGAAGCTCTCTGAGCTCGGCATTCACATCGATTGGGGGCGTGTCCAGGAGTTTGTCCAAGGTGACTCGGTGGGGAGACCGCATATCGCCGAGGCTATGCTTGAGAAGGGCTACATCACCTCTATAAGGGAGGCATTCACCAAGTATATCGGCTATGATGGCCCTGCCTATGTGAAAAGAGAGAGGATAATTCCTGCCGAGGCGGTGGCACTGGTGGCCAGGGTTGGTGGTGTTCCCGTCCTCGCCCACCCAAGAGATATAGACGACCTTGATGGCTTTATAGATGGGCTTAAAGGGGCGGGGCTTATGGGGCTTGAGGTATATTATGGTGGCTACCTCCCTAGGGAGGTGGAGAGGCTAGAGGATGTGGCCCGAAGGCATGGGCTCATCCCATCAGGAGGGAGCGACTATCATGGACTCTCAGATGACGAGACCCCCATCGGTGGGGTTTTGGTGCCTCAGGATTCGATTGAGCGGCTCATCTCCCTTGCCGGGCCGCGAGAGGATGTAATACTATGAGCATTAAACTGTTCAGATGGCATAGCCTCCCAGTGAGCTTCAAAAGCGATGGGGTAAGCCTCTTTGGAAGGCTTCTTATCCCCTCCATTGGTGGCCCCTTCCCCGGTGTTATACTTTGCCACGGGATGGGCTCGGACCACCGCGCCATGAAGCCCTCAGCCGAGAGGCTCGCCAGGAAAGGTATAGCCAGCCTCATTTTCGACTTCAGGGGACATGGGAAAAGTGAGGGAACCTGCGACGACAATACACCAAAGGATGTTATCGCTGCCTGGGAATACCTCTCAAGCCGCCCTGAGATAAACCCCCGGCGCATCGCCATTGTCGGGCACAGCATGGGGGCAATAGCGGCGGTGGTGGCAGCCTCCCAGATAGATAATCTCGCCGCCCTGGTCTCAATGTCATGCACCGATGACAGACCCAAAGGCGGGCCCGCTTCCTCTCAAGGGGCCAAAGGGCTGGTGAGCTTCATTGTGGAGTACCCCAGGATGGGCATCTTCCCCTGGATGGGATGGCTTCAGGGGGTTATCGCTTGGCTCTGGATGAGGCTCAGGGGGTATCGGATGCGGGTTGACATTGTCAGGAGTGCAGAGCTGACTGCAAGGATGGCCATCACAAATGCCCTTGAGATAATGAGGCCGTGCCCGCTTCTACTTGTCCATTGCCAGGGCGATAATGTCGTCCCCTATAATGATGTCCTGAGCCTCTATGAGAAGGCCAAATCACCAAAGGAGCTCCTCACGCCAAAAGGAGGCTTCCACTCCACCCCCCTCTTCCCCGGGAAGGTGAGGAGGAGGTGGATGGAGTGGCTGGTATCCATTTTGAAAGGGTAAGGCGATGGTCTGGGAGCTCGTGCTTCTCATCATAGGCTCCTATCTCCTTGGAGCTATCCCCACAGGGTATATCGTCACAAGGAGGCTCAGGGGGGTAGATGTAAGGGAATATGGGAGTGGGGGCATCGGGGGGGCAAATGTATGGTATGCAGTATCACGCTGGGCTGGCGTACTTGTTCTGTTTCTCGACATGCTGAAAGGGGCCATCCCGGTAACCATCGCCCTTCTGGTGGGGATGCCCCTGGCCTGGGCCATAGCGGGAGGGCTGACTGCTATCATTGGCCATAACTGGTCTATCTTCCTCCGCTTCAGGGGAGGGAGGGGTATTGGTGTGAGCCTGGGCGTTCTCGGCCCTTTATTCTCCTGGGGACTTCTTCTATTTTTTGCCATTATGGTCCCATTTGCAATCATCAGGAATATACCCCTTGGTATAGTCTTGACGATTACAGCCATACCATTCGCCTGCTGGGCTATGGGTGGAGAGCCCACGCTGGTCTACGGCCTGGGGGCGATAGCCTTGCTGATGCTCATAAGGAGAATCACCGCAGGTCGCTTCCCTGAGGGAACGAGCCGCCGAGAGGTGCTCATCTATCGGCTTCTCTATGACCGTGATGTGCGGGACCGAGATGCCTGGGTGAAGAGAGCATCCAATGACGGGGATAGGGCTCAATAGATGCGATGCGCCACCCACCCCGATGTTGAAACAAACCTGAGATGCGGTAGGTGTGGGAAGCCCATATGCCCCAAGTGCCTTGTCCAGACAGTGGTCGGGGCTCGGTGTAAGGATTGCGCCAGGTTGATGGTGCTTCCTACATATGCTATATCCAGGAGTCAATACATCAGGGCTACTGCGGTATCACTAGCTCTCGCCATTGCCCTCGGGTTTGCCTGGGGAGCTATATGGCGTCAGGTCCCCTTTATATATATCAACATTCTCATTGCCATCGCTGTTGGCTATGTCATAGGGGAGCTCACCAGCCGCTCGATTAACCGGAAGCGGGGGCGCTGGCCCCAGGTGATCGGTGGGGGTGGGGTTATCTTGAGCTATGTTGTAGCCCTTCTCTCGCCCTGGGGGCTTTTCTTCGCCTACTTCGACCTCCTCGCTCTTTCATTAGGAGTGTTAGTTGTCATAAGCAGGCTTCGCCCTTGACAGGTTCAATAATTTGATACCAAGGGCTACCAGCCAGAGTGACCATGGAATAGAGGAAAGCATCTGAGGGATAGCATCCCCGCTCCACCGCCAGGGAACTAGCTGAAGTGCGACCATAAGAATACCAGATATGAAAGTGAAAAAACCGAGTCCCTTTTCCGATGAGGTTACCAGGGCGGCCCCTATGAGGAATAGGGATAGAGGAACAAGCGAAAAGAAGGCTACCGAGGCATAGTCATGCGCAGCACCCGTGGTCCTTGGTAATATGCCTATGGCGCACATGGCGCATGCACCGAGAATAAGGGTTAAGGCCCCCAGACGCCCCAGCAGTTGGCCTGAAAGAAGGCCCTTCCCCAGACCGATTGCAAACGCAGTGTTAAGGACCCCACCTGCTATGAGGCTAGCATTGAATAAAGTCGAAGCAGCCCCCTCGACCCCCAGAAGACTCAGATAGCTTCCTGTCCAGGAGAACGAGGGGCAATAGTAGATGGCAATTGCCAGGATGATAAGGCCCAAGAGGGGGGGAATGATACCACACAGCCCTGCTATCCTTAATGTGGTGGCCCGCCTTGAAAAAAGCCTTTTCACTTTCATCCAGGGTTACATCGAAATCATATACCGGTGTCTAGGAGATTGCAACTTTTAGCAGAAACCAGGCCCGACCCCCCTTGACGAGATGGCTTAATTTATTTAGACTATTACTTTATTCACCAAAATAGCTAATAAGGGAGTTTCAATGTTTGACCCGAAACAATTTGCATGGGCTGCCGATAGAATCAGAAGAAAGGCAGCAGAGGAAAACAGATTGATAAGCGATCCCCCTGAGGCTGAGCTGAGGTCGCTTGTGGAGAAGGAGCCAGGGATCAGGAAGACGGTGCATGGGAATTTTGTTGCCGAAAGTGAGCCTACCTCCAGGGCAGCGGCGTTCACCAAGAACAACATTGACCATTCATTCGGGGAGGAGGAGCTGGAACTCCTGGCCCAGTGCGAAGAAGCCCTGGCCAAAGAGAGACTGGTCTCCATTGACAGAATTGTGGGCAATAAAGATAGTGGAACAACCGTCAGGTTAATTGTTCCTGAGCGATTTGCCCATGTTGCCTACGGTGGAGGGAAACTTTTTCTACCGGTAAAAAGGGGGGTTCCAGAGGCGACATATGAAATTCTGATGTTCACCGATGAGGCTTTTGATGCAAACAAGTCCAAACCGCTTCCCCAAAAGGACATCACTGTTAGACTGGCCATGCTGGATAATGGGCGGGTTATCAAGGTAATCAGGAATTCAAACTACATAGGCGAATACAAAAAAGGGGTTTTCGCCGCAGAGGACTGGATTGCCAAGACCAGAAGGGGAGGGATTTTCCTGCATGCAGGCTGTAGAGAGGATTATCTTCAGTCATCGCACGGGGATTACAGAACCGCAAGGACATTGCTTGTCGCTTTAAGTGCAAATGGGAAAACAACCACAACCTGTAGAATTGCAGCGAGAAAGGGAAAGGAGAAATCCTGGCTTATTCAGGATGACGGTGGAACCTTCATGCCTGATAGTGCTTTCTATGGTTTTGAGGGCGGGGGAGTATTTGTAAAAACAGAGGGTGTAAATCCCGGTGAGCAAACTGAAATATTCTATGGCTTATTAAAGCCGGAAACCCTGTGCGAAAATGTTGCCGTGACCGAAGACGAAGAGCTTGACTTTTACAATATTGAAAGAACATCAAATGGGAGAGCAGTCATACCCAGAAGAGATTTTATGCACGCAAGCTCTCATATTGATGTTGATAGGGTTGATAACCTGATCCTCATCACCAGAGGACCTTTGATCCCTACTATATCACAATTGACTCGTGAGCAAGCGGCTGCCCTCATGGTTTTGGGGCAATCGATGGAGTCCTCAGCAGGTGACCCAACCCAGACAGGGAAAATTAAAAGTGAGTTTTTCTATGACCCATTTGTAGTCGGTAACAGAGCAGAGCACGCAAATAGGTTTTATGAGATATTGATGGGTCTCCCTCACATGAATTACTACTTGCTAAACACAGGGGGGGTGGGTGAAGGAGACCATTACAAAGACATAAAACTGGAATTCACCCTGGCTATATTGGATTCCCTTCTGAGAGGGGGGCTCGAGGATTGGGTAGATTCGCCTACAGGCTTTAGAGTCCCGAGATCGATAAGGCATCTAGATGATATCTACTTGCATCCTGAGAGGTTGTATAGCAGGACTGAATTCGAAGAAAAGCAAAAGGAGCTTGGCAGATTCAGATACGAAGCCGTTGAAAAATATGGCAGCGCTTTACACCCCAACATAAGAAATGCTTTCAGTAAGCCCTAAATATGATGCCCTTTTGATGAAGAAAGCCCTCTATCTTTACAAGGTTCACTTTGGGGCTAAAATAGATACGATTTTGGCGGGTGTAACTCAGCGGAAGAGTGCTTGCTTCCCAAGCAAGACGTCGAGGGTTCGAATCCCTTCACCCGCTCCACAAAGCTGGAGTTTATGACGGTTTGGAGTGAACCCCTAAGACTGGGCACATTAGGTTAGGAGAGTTTGGCAGGGTCGGGATATTCTGTAATGGGGGACAGAAAGGATCTTGCCATGAGGAAACAGAGGGGTTTCAGCATAGAATTTAAGCGCCAGGTAGTTGAAGAGCTGCTTAGTGGGGAAACTGGGCCCGCTCAGCTCTGCCGCAGATACAACATCTCGTCGAGTGTTCTTTACCACATCAATTGTTTACAATACAATTACATATGCAATACAATGGATACGTTGACGCCAGCACGCATTCTGGAGATAGCAAATGCAGCCGCAAAAAGCAAAGGCTACGCTGAGTACGCTGACTTTGCCGATGACCTCTTCCTGGAAATCATGGCTGGTAGGCCACCCTACGAAGTGGGATGGAGGCTTAACGAACCACACAATGTGCTGCAAGCAAATTTATGGACAGTTGAAGGGAGACCAGCTAAGTTCTTCCCACCACAACGTTGAGATCGGCTATTACCAGAGCTAACAACAAAGAACTTGGTTGCACAAAACTCGAGATTGTTACGCTTGGGGGCAACATTCTTCGCGATTGTTGACCTAAGCTAAGTTGGCCCAAGCTTGGTGAAGCTGCACGAGGAAAGGCAGAGGATGGCATTGCCTATACCACCCTCTGCCTTTGTGTTAGCCTTCCTAGATGCGGGCTCAGCGCCTGATTTTAGCGTAGCAGTCGCTGCAGTACACAGGTCGCCCCTCTCGGGGCTCAAAAGGTACCTGGGTATCTTTCCCGCAAGAGGCGCAGACAGCAGGATACATTTCCCTCTGCCGTTGATAGCCGTAGCTATCCCGGCCACCATACCCACCACCGCGCTGCTGTTTCCTGGCTGCTCGGCAGTTAGGACAACGCTTGGGCTCGTTAGTGAACCCCTTGGCAGCGAAGAACTCCTGCTCGGCAGCGTCAAAGGTGAAACTTGCGCCGCAGTCTGCGCACTCGAGGATCTTGTCTACATAGGCCATGGATGACCTCCTTTCTCTAGGACTCGGTTGCGGTTTGGCCATCCATTGCCTGGGGAAATTGCGTGTAATCACACAGGGTAGGAATTGCAAACTCTTAACCGGCTGTTTGAATAATAGCACGGAATTCAAGCTTTGTCAAACTATGGGGTCCACCTCATCCCACGTCCCACTCCATCTTCTCCAGCTTATCCTTGATACCGTGACAGGAGCCACGATACTCACCCAATAGGAGAGAATACAAAGCGTCCAAAAGTGCAATGGAGTAGCTTGACAAGGATAGGGCAGTTGCTTACATTGTCATTACTGAGTTGTTAGGTTGGAAAAAACGTAGAAGATGGACAAGCATAGATTGGAACAGTTTATGAACGGCTTCGTCGCAGCAAATCAGCTTCTCAGTCGAGCGGGTCAGAGCGGTTTTTTCATAGAATATGTTTGCCTAGCAACATCTGTCATCGACGCGATGCTGCGAGTAGGTCTTATATTACAACATCAAATCAAAAACCAAACGAACGAGATTCCAGATGAGCTTCTATATCAGGGGGAGGAGGACAAGATAATTCCAGAACGAGAGACTTACAGGAAAGCTCTAGAATGGGACATCATCAATGACGAATTGTTCGCCCAACTGAAAAATCTTTACAATGAAAGAAACAGAGTAATCCATTGTTATATCATCAGCGATATCACTACCAAACAAGTTCTGGATATTGGTATACAATATGAGAAGATCATACCAGTGATTTCAAAAGAAATCAGTAAATTAGAGGAAAAGCAAATAGAACTCGGAGTAGGAATGACCGTTACTGGGTCAGAAGTTACCAAATCTGAACTCAATGAAATGAGTGCTAAAAAACATCATGACCCCAACTTAATTAAGGGACTGGGTCAACTGACACTCTCACGTCACGCTTGTTGATAAACATTTCGCTACTTTGTTATCCTATCGGCTCCGAAAAGGGGGGTCTTGTAAATAGAAGCCAGCGGGTTGTAAAATGAGCCAAGAGAATAGGCTTCTTTTTAACAATCAAATACTGCTAAACATTTAGGAATCATGGATACGGAAGAAGAAACAAGAATCCTACGCATATTGGCTGATGATTGGGATAAGAACCC
>DAOWNJ010000112.1 GCA_030642645.1 Dehalococcoidia bacterium
GCCAGGACAATCAAACAGCAAACATTCCTCTTTGACAAGCACCATCCTTAGGGATAAAATCAATCCTGGCTGGGGGAATGGATGGAGCTTAGTATCGTAATACCTGTCCTCAACGAGGCAGAGAACCTCGCCGAGCTTATCCCCAGGATCCGCAAGGCGGTATCCGAGGTCACCTCCGATTACGAGGTCATCATCGTTGACGGCGGCTCCCAGGACAACACCCATGAGGTCGCCAGCAGCCTCGGAGCAGAGGTAATCCTCCAAAAGGAGGAGGGGTATGGGGGGGCACTCAGAGAGGGACTCGAGGCAGCGCAGGGGGAATATATCCTGACCCTTGATGGCGACCTCTCCCATGAGCCCGAATTCATCTTCCCCATGTGGGAGGCGAGGAGGGAGGCTGAGATCGTGATCGCCTCCCGCTACATCCAGGGTGGCTCGGCCAAGATGCCCCTCTTGAGGAAGGTGCTCAGCCGGATACTGAACCTCTTCTTCGCCGTGGGGCTCTCCCTTCCGATAAAGGACATCTCCAGCGGCTTCCGCCTATACCACTCCAGGTGCCTGGGCGATATGCCGCTTGAGA
Source organism: Dehalococcoidia bacterium (assembly GCA_030642645.1). GTDB lineage: Bacteria > Chloroflexota > Dehalococcoidia > E44-bin15 > DAOWNJ01 > DAOWNJ01. The sequence continues at coordinate 581 of DAOWNJ010000112.1, forward strand.
GCCATGATTTCAATATACTCGAGGAGATCATCATAAGGTGCTATGCTCAGGGGTGGCGGATTAAGGAGATCCCATTCTGCTATGTCCCCAGGAAGAGTGGGAAGACCCACGCCAAGCTATTGAGGTTCGCCCTCTCCTACCTCAAAACATTTCGCAGGATGTGGACCATCAGGAACTCAAGCGCCTCGGCAGACTACGATGACAGGGCCTTTGACAGCAAAAACCCCCTCCAGCGCTTCTGGCAGCATAAACGCTACCAGATCATCACCTCTCTCGCCGGGTGTGAGGGGCTGACGATGGACATTGGATGTGGCTCGAGCAGGATCATCGGTTCTCTGGGGAATGTAGCCGGTGTTGATATACACCTCCCCAAGCTACGCTATGCCAAGAGACACCAGAAGCAGGTGATAAATGCCACCATCTTCACCCTCCCCTTCAAGGACCGTAGCTTCGACTGCATCGTATGCTCTGAGGTCATTGAGCACCTCCCCTCCGGGGATGAGCCATTCCTCGAGATGTCAAGGGTCTTAAAGGATGGGGGGAGCCTCATCCTAGGGACACCAGACTACGGAAAGTTGTCGTGGAGAGTAATCGAGCGCCTTTACGGCCTCTTCGCCCCCAATGCCTATGCTGATGAGCACATAACCCACTATTCGAAAAACTCACTGATAAAGCTTCTCGAAGCTCATGGCCTTGCCTTCCGGGAATCTCACTACATCCTGAACTCAGAGCTGATCATGCTATTCACCAAGATTTGAAAATGGCAGGGCTTGAGAGGTCAAGGCTAGGAAGAACAGACCTCCTGGTAACCAGGCTCGGCTTCGGGGCCGGACCTGCGGGCATTGAGGAACACCCAAGGAGCGAATTCGAAGCCGCCCTCAACCAGGCACTTGACCTTGGGATCAACCTCATCGACACCGCAAGGCTATATGGACCAAGTGAGTCATACATCGGAAATGTAATAGGGGAGAGAAGGAGCGAGAGGGAGAATTTCTACCTCATCTCAAAAACCATCAACCGAAGCAAAATCGGTGCCCTTGAGGATGTTCATCAAAGCCTGAGGAATCTACAGACCGATCGGATAGACCTGTATATGCTCCATGACCTCGACCTTCAAGGCTGGCCCCAGGCGATAGGAATGGATGGCGCCCTTGAGGGGCTGAAGGAGGCCAAAAGAAACGCCCTCATAGACTTTATAGGCCTCTCCTGCCACACGATGAGGGTCGCCAGGATGGCGATAGAATCCGGTGAGTTCGACTCGATCATCCTCGCCTATAACCCATTCAGCAGGGAGGCGGAGGAGCTCATCTCTCTCGCTCATCATAGGGATATGGGCATCATCGTGATGAAGCCGCTGGGAGGGCCGGGAATGCTCGATTCCCTCAAGCTCGCCGAGTGCGAGACCTTTATAACTCCCGGGGGACTGCTTCGCTATGTCCTCTCTAATTCCTATGTCTCAGTTGCCATACCAGGGATGAGGTATTCCTGGGAGGTGAGGGGGAATGTGGAGCTTGCCTCCTCTTACCTCCCAATGAGTGATGAGGAGAGGAGAAGCTATGAAGAGGAGGCTGATAGCCTCCTCACAAGGATAGGGATGGATTACTGCCGTGGTTGCAGCTACTGCATAATGGCCGATGAGTGGTGGAGTGGATGCCCGGCCGAGATAGACATCCCAAAGATCATGGTTGAGTTCTACAATGTCGCCCGCGCCTTCCTGTATAAGTGGCGAGACCTGAAAAGCGCCTACGAGTCCTATGCCAGCTCACACCCTACTATAGAGGATTGCACCGATTGCGGGACATGTGAATTGAAGTGCCCCTACGAGCTCCCCATAAGGGAGAGGCTCAGATATATCCATGATATTTTCATAACATAGGAGGAGCTTATGAAGGCGAGGAATCTCCTCAGAGGAACGCCAACTCCACATCCCCACCCCCACCGATGACAAAGCTGCCCTCCCTGAGGTCTCCGCCATCAATCATAACCGTTCTTATCCCGACATCGGTGTCTATGAACCGCCTGAGCTGGGCCGTGGTATGGGTATGCCCAAGAACGACGCAATAGTTTTTCCTCTGTGCCTCCCTTATCGCATTCCTCCAGATGATGCCGGTGGCATCATTATACCTCTGTGATTCTCGATAGCTCTCCTCAATGCGGGGCTTGATTTGCCCCGGAACCCATCCCATCCATTTGCTGAATGCATACCAGGCTCGGGGGAAATGCTCCACCATGAACTCAATAAATCCGGGGGCGATATGCCTCAATATGGCCCAATCAATGGCATACTGGTGCCCATGGGTGAAGTGGTAGAGGCGGCCATCCATCTCCAGGTCGAGGGCCCTGATGATGTGTATATTTGGCACCTCACCAAAAAGCTCCCAAACCCAGGGATACGGGTCATGGTTCCCGCTCACATAATCCATAGGGTAGCCATCCAGTGCCTCTATAAGCTCCCTTACCGCCATCGACCCTTTGAAGGATTCCCTCCCCATCGGGAGTAGATTGAATAGATCGCCACAGGCGATAACCCTCGCCCCCACCGCCTTCGCCAGTTTGATAAAATCCTTTGCCTCCGGTATAAGCCCATCGGGGTTTGAGTGCCAGTCAGAACTCTCGTAGAACATGTCTCCCTCCCCAAAATCCTATTCTAGCAGAAGTAGAACTGATATTCTATCTCTATTTGTCACTTTACAACCCTTCGAATATGGGCTAGAATCATAGAAGGGTAGTGATATGGATAGATGCGCTATCTGTGGAAAGGAGCTTGATATTCGCGATACCGTCACCTGCAACATCTGTGGCAGGCTATTCCACCTGACCCCAAATGAAGGGGAGCCTCCATGTGGCACATGGCGGTCAATAGCGGGATACTGTGGGCTGATTTTCATCTGCGCCCTCTGTGCCAGCCGAATGTCATCCCCTCTTGAGGACAAGTTGCTCGAGAGAGGCTAGGCGACTTGGCCGCAGGGATAGTGGTTGTCGACAGTATTCCGCAGAGGCTGGGGCTTATTCAGGCTATATTGGCTATTGCTGGCTATGAGGTGGTCGCCTGTTGTGATGGCGAAGAGGCCCTTCTCAAGGTAAAGGAGGACACCCCTGATCTCGTTA
>DAOWNJ010000077.1 GCA_030642645.1 Dehalococcoidia bacterium
ACCCTGACCGCCCCTGAGCAGGCGAGATATGCAGCCCCGATGTAGTTGATTGAGCCAGCACATACGAGGACCCTCCCGAAGCTCCCCTTATGAGCAGCGATCGGCCTTTGGGGGAGAGATGACCTTGCCCAATCAGGGGCCATGAGCTCAGTGGTAACATCCTGGGCCAAATTATCTGGTATTCCAATATCGGCGGTGATGAGCCTCCCAACCCGCTCCCCACCCGGGAAGGTGAATAGTCCCAGCTTTGGATAGCCAAGGGTGATGGTGACATCAGCAGATAGACAGGAGGGGTCAGGCTCCCCGCCATCGGCGCCCAGCCCTGAGGGAAGGTCAAGGGCGATGATTAGAAGCTCAGGGTGCATCTCCCTGGCCTTCCTTACCCTCTCCAGGACCTCCTTGAAGATGCCCTCAATGGGCCTCGTCTTCCCGGTGCCGAAGATAGCATCGATGACGACCTCATTTGAGGAGAGGAGCCGATCAAGTTGGGTGAGGCTATCATCGCTTGTGACCTCGGTTATGTCGATCCCCCGCTCTTTAGTCAGTCTGTAGTTTAGGTCATCCTCTCGTCTTCCCCCACAGAGGAATAGGCTCACCCTCGCCCCCCAGTCACGGAGGTGTCTAGCAGCGACAAGGCCATCGCCCCCGTTATTTCCTGGGCCCACCAGGACCATGATGGAGTGGGATGAAGTGCCCCTAAGGTATCTATCGACCTCCCTGGCCACGGCGAGCCCGGCATTCTCCATCAGCTCGCTCATGGGGATGCCAATGCCCTCACAGGCTCGCTCGATCTCTCTCATCTGGTCAGAGGTGACTATCTTCACTATATCTCCCCCACCACTGATGCGATGGCATAGTCCCGGGAGTGGGACAGGCTGATGTCAAGCCCACCCAGTCCGATCTCCTCAGCACGGTCTCTTGCCCTACCCTCAAGGCAGACGAGCGGCCTTCCCTTACTGTCAGAGAGCACCTCGATCTCCCTCCACCCCACCCCCCATGTTCCTACGCCAAGCGCCTTCATAACCGCCTCCTTCGCCGCAAAGCGGGCTGCCAGGGAGGGGGTGCGGTCCTGGTAGAGCTCGATCTCGGCCTTGGTATAGATGCGATGAAGGAAACGCTCCCCCCATCGGCTGAGGGCCGCCTCAACCCTATCTATTTCGATGATGTCAATGCCAACACGATTCAGAGTGTCAAGATTATACCATATCTTTAGTTTCTTGTAGCGGGGGTGATAAGTGGATCAATTGAAAAACTGCGTTTTTTAGCGGGGGACCCCCTTCCCCACCGGGGTGGGGCAAAGCTGCTGGGAAAATGCCCGAAGGACTTTTTCAGCAGTCTCTTAACATATTCTCGGCAACAGCTCGCCAACAGGCATGCCAATGATACGGGAGGCACCAAGGGAGGTTCTCAGGACCACTCGACCTGGGTGTTTCTCACTCACCGCACCGATGATAGCGGCCCGGGCTCCGTAGCGACTGTTCTGTATCCTTTCCACAACCACCTCAGCATCCGGGGCGGCGAGGATGCAGACCAGCTTCCCCTCATTGGCAATATGGAGTGGATCGAAGCCAAGTAGCTCGCAGGCAGCCCTGACCTCCTGTCGAATGGGAATCCTTTCCTCCTCTATGGTGATGCCGACCCCTGATTGGGCGGCGATTTCATTCAGCGTTGTTGCCAGCCCCCCCCTTGTCGGGTCGCGAAGGCAATGAATCTGGCTGGAAACCTCGAGCATCTCGGCTACCAGGTGGTTTAAGGGAGCACAGTCGCTCTCAAGCTCTGAGGAGAACCCGAACCCCTCCCTCTCGTTCATTATGGCGATGCCGTGGTCCCCTATGGTCCCGCTCACGATAACCACATCCCCTGGCCTTGCCCTGGAAGCGGAGATGTTCACCCCATCTGGTATCAGGCCGATGCCGGCAGTGTTGATGAAGAGCTTATCAGCACTCCCCTTATGGACCACCTTAACATCGCCGGTTACCACCATCACCCCCGCTTCGTCGGCTGCTTGCTTCATTGAGGAGACAATCCCTCTCAGGTCGTCTAAGGGGAATCCCTCCTCGATAATGAAGGAGGTGCTTAAGTAAAGGGGATGGGCCCCGCTCATTGCCAGGTCGTTTGCTGTGCCGCATATAGCGAGCCTCCCTATATCGCCTCCGGGGAAAAATATAGGGTCAACTACATAGCTATCGGTGGTGAAGGCCAGCCCTCCACTGAATGGGAATACTGCTGAATCGTCCAGTCTATCGAGCAAGGGGTTGGAGAATGCCTTTACAAAAACATCTGCCACGAGGTCGTGGCTTAGCTTCCCCCCACTGCCGTGGCTGAGGAGTATCCTCTCGCTCATAGATCGGCTCCGTAGTGGTAGTAGGCGGCGCAGCTTCCCTCGGATGATACCATGCAGGGGCCAACTGGATGCTCCGGGGTGCAGGCATGGCGGAAGAGCCGGCAATCCGTTGGTCTCTTTACACCCCTCAACACCTCCCCACAGAGGCACCCCTTGTGCTCAATAGTTGGGCCTGGGTCTATTTCGAAAGCCCTCTCGGCATCAAACCTCTCGTAGGCCTCCCTCAGGCAAAGCCCGCTTTGGGGGACCTCCCCCATCCCCCGCCAGAGGGCAGAACAGGGCTCAAAAACGATGTCAATTTGCTTTAAAGCCCACTGGTTCCCCTCGGCTTTCACTCCACGGCGATATGCAATCTCCACCCTCCTCTCCCCACTTTCGATCTGGGCCACCAGCATCTCAATGCACTGGAGGACATCGAGGGGCTCAAAGCCGGAGACAACGCAGGCGATGGCGTAGTCACGGGGGATGAATTCCCAGGGATGGGAACCGATGATGGTGCTCACATGCCCGGGGCAGACGATGCCGTCCAGCTTTACCTCCCCCTCATCGAGGAGGGCCTTTATCACCGGGGGGCATAGCTTTAGGAAGGAAAGGACAAAGAAATTATTCACACCCTCCCGCTGTGCCTGCAGTATAGAGGCGGCAATGGTGGGGGCTGTGGTCTCAAAACCAATGCCGATAAAGACAACCGATTTTTCAGGGTTTCCCCTGGCTATCTGGAGGGCATCAAGGGTGGAGTAGACGATGCGAACATCAGCCCCCTGAGCCTTCGCCTCCTGGAGACTGGAGCGGCTCCCCGGGACCTTCATCATGTCCCCAAAGGTGGTGATTATAACCCCCCTCTCATGGGCAAGTGCTATGGCCCTGTCCAGGTCTCGGTTTGCGGTGACGCATACTGGACAACCAGGGCCCGATAGCATCTCTATGGCCGGGGGAAGGAGCTGGCGAATGCCATTTCTAGCGATGGTAACAGTGTGACCGCCGCAGAACTCCATCAAATGGATATTCCTGGTTGATCTGCGGTAGATCCTCTCAATCACCCGCCTCGATAGCTCGGTATTGCGATACTCATCGATAAACCTAATCCCCTTTTGCCCCGGTTTTGTGGTCATCACCCATCATCCTCAAGAGCCATCTCCTCAAACAGCCTCAGCGTCTCCTCAGCCGCCTCCTGGTCGATCACGCTGATGGCGAAGCCGGTATGGAGGAGCACATAGTCCCCGACTTTTACCTCCGGGGTAAGCCAGATGCTTATCTTGCGACTCACCCCACCGATCTCGACCAATGCCTCATGGTCATCTATAGATTTCACAAGCGTCGGAACAGCAAGGCACAAGGCTTAACCCCCACTTGTTATTTTCGTGGTCTCCGCTACCGGCCCCACTTCTTCAGCATGGTCAATAGAGTCATTGGAGGCCTTTATCAGGAGAATATCCTCCTCCCTGTCATATCTAATCTTCATACCTTTGCCTCCTCGCAGGATAATCGGTAAATACAATCTTCGATGGTCAGCATTCAACGAAATTAGCGACTACCGCCTGTCCGAGCGATATACCCCCATCATTTGTCGGAACCATGCTATGGGTGAGCACGGTAAGGCCAACCTCTTTTAGAGCAGCGATGGCGAGCCTTGAAAGGAGCCGATTCTGAAAAACGCCCCCACTCAGGGCAACCATATTTATGTCGGTTTCATCCGATATCGTCCGACACATCCGGGCCACCATCCGTGCCAGGGTATGGTGAAAGCTGAGCGAGATCTCGCTCGCCGCAAGGCCTCTCTCCATATCAGCGATTATCGCCCTGAATAGATCGCCCAGCTTGATAATCCTTACGCCGTCCTGCTCCAGGATGGAGAAGGGATAGGCTTTAATGTCCCCAAAACCATCCGGTGCCGCCATCTCAAGCTCGACAGCAGCCTGGGCCTCGTAGTCTATCCTTTTCCTGATACCTAAAAGCGCTGATACCGCATCGAAAAGGCGACCACAGCTTGATGTGAGGGGCGAATTGATATTCTTTTCGACCTGCTTTTTAACAAGGTCGATCTCGAAGCTATCTACCTGGTTCAAAAAGTTCAGCTTTCCATTCAGGGTATTCTCACCGAGAAGGGTGTAGAGATAACTTATGGCCATCCGATATGGTCTCTCTACAGCGGCATCCCCTCCAGGCATGGGGACATACTCAAGGTGCCCCTTCCTCTCAAATCCTTTATAGTCGGCGATGAGGAACTCCCCACCCCAGATTCGGCCATCACTTCCATAGCCAGTGCCATCGAAGGCAACCCCGATGACCGGCTCCTGGACACCATTCTCAACCATGCAGCTTACGATATGGGCGTGATGGTGCTGAACCGGGATAATGGCTATACCTTGCTCCTTGGCAAGCTTCAGGGCATATCTCGTGGAGAGGTAATCGGGGTGCATATCGCAGGCCACGACCTCCGGCTGAATGCGAAACAGTTTTTTATAAAGCTCGATGGTGTTCTCATAGTGCTCCAGCGTCTCTATATTCTCCATGTCTCCGATATGCTGGCTTAAGAAACCATGCTCCTCTCTGGTAAGGCAGAAGGTATTCTTGAGTTCCCCGCCGCAGCCGAGGACCTGCCTCGATTTGAACGGAAGGTGGATGGGGAAGGGAGCATAGCCTCGCGCCCGTCTGATGAG
>DAOWNJ010000036.1 GCA_030642645.1 Dehalococcoidia bacterium
GAACGTCGCGAGGAGCGTTGGAGGAAGAAGCGGGAGAGGATACCTCAGCATGGCAAGAGCCTTGGCCGAGTTTATAGGGATAGTATCCTGAAGCGAGCAGGCCTCAAAAGGAGGTCAAGGCGAAAGTGACTGTGTTTTATTTTTCCTCGTGATACTCAGTCTCCTCCATCATCCCTGAGAAGAGGTCCACAGCGCCCCTCGCCCCTCGGGAGAGGAGGTCCTGAAGCTGTGAGAGCTGCCTCGAGATCGCCGAGCCGTATTGCCCTATCTTCCTGAACCTCTGGTAACGCTGCTTTAGGAGCTTGTCGATGGAGATGGCTTGGGTATCCACGAGCTCTTTTATCAGGTACCTCTTTAGCTGGCGGGCTGCCTCATCAGGGTTGGAGTGAGCCCCTCCTCTAGGCTCAGGGACCACAACATCAATCACCCCAAGCTCCTTGCAGTCGTGGGCGGTGAGCCTCAAGGCTGAGGCGACCTCCTGAGCCTTTGTAGTATCACGGTAGAGGATGGATGCCGCCCTCTCCGGAGAGACAACGGAGTAGATGGCATTCTCCATCATAAGCACCCTATCGGCGACCGCCAGCGCCAGTGCCCCCTCTCCACCCCCCTCGCTGATGACCACAGAGATAACCTGCGTTGGGAGGTCAGACATCATCGCCATAGATGTTGCGATGGCCCCCCCAATCCCCCTCTCCTCGGCCTCAAGCCCAGGGTATGCCCCCGGGGTATCGATGAGGGTTATCACCGGAAGGTTGAACTTTGCCGCAAGCCTCATCGCCCTCTGTGCCTTTCTGAACCCCTCAGGGTATGCCCTCCTCTCCTCCCCATGACCCCTCTCCTGGGCAATGATTACCACTGCCTGCCCGCTCAGGTCCCCCAGCCCGCAAACAATTGCTTCATCATCACCATACAGGCGGTCTCCATGGAGTTCGATGAAGCTTAAGGTGATCCTTCCGATATAGTCGAGGGAGGTCGGGCGATGTTCATGGCGGGCCAGCTCCACTGTCTGCCATACCGAGTCCCTTGGCTTCTCAAGAACCTGATAGTCCTCGTCCTTCTTGGTGAGTACCAATTGATAGCGGGCGCAGAGGAGATCGAGGGTGACGGAGAGGAGGTCACGGAGCTTTGTTCGATCCACTACTAGGTCAATCAGCCCATGCTTCAGATGGGACTCGGCGGTGTGGGAGCCCTTTGGGAGTGGCCTCCCCATGGTCCGCTCCATCACCTTTAATGGGGCAAATCCTACGATAGCCCCTGGCTCCGAGATTATGATGTCCCCAAGGGTGGCGAAGCTCGAGTAGACCTCGCCGGTTGTTGGGTTTGTAAGGATAGAGATGAACGGGAGACCGGCGGCATCAAGCCTCTGTGAAGCAGCAGCCGTCTTTGCCATCTGCATGAGTGACAGGACCCCTTCCTGGAGCCGTGCTCCACTTGAGGCGGTAATGGTCACCAGCGGCAGCTTTCTCCTTATCGCTAGCTCAAACGCCAGGGCCATTTTCTCCCCAACCACGCAGCCCATGCTCCCCCCTAGAAAGCCGAAGTCGAGGACGGAGATAACAGCCTGATTGCCACCGATGCTGCATGTCCCGGTGAGCACCGCCTCCTTCAGTCCGGTCCTCCCCTGGGCCTCAATGATGCGCTCCTGATATGGCACCCTCTCCGAAAAGGAGAGTGGGTCGAGGGACGGGAGGGAACGGTTCACCTCCTTGAAGCTTCCAGGGTCTGTTATGAGCTCGATCCTCTCCCTCGCTGAGATGCTATGGTGGAAGCGACACCTTTCGCATACCCGGTAGCGGTGGTATAGCTCAGACCCTGATAGGTCGGCACCGCATGCCAGGCAGTGCTCCTCAGCTATAATGGTGCTCAAGAGCTCATTGGGTTCCATCCTCGCTCACCTCCTTTATTACCTCTCGAGACCTCCCCGGCTCTCCTGAGGAGACCAGTCCCTCACCCTCAAGAAGGTCCATAAGCTTGGCTGCCCTTGGATAGCCGATGCTGAGCTTTCGCTGGAGGAAGGAGGTTGAGAGGTGCTTGTGCTCCTTAGCGAGCTGCCTTGCCCTCTCGAGGAGGGGGTCCTCAGGTGATACCACCTGCTGGGTGATCTCACGGGCTACCTCCTCTCGGAGCCTCTGCTCAAGGCCCTGATTCCCCCAGAAATTGGTGAGCCTCTCTATCTCATCTTCAGATACAAAACACCCCTGAAGCCTCATCGGCCTGGAGACATCGGGTGGCATATAGAGCATATCCCCCCCGCCGAGTAGCTTCTCCGCCCCCCCAGTGTCGAGGATGGTCCTTGAGTCAAACTGTGAGGGGACGGCGAAGGCTATCCTCGCTGGGAAGTTGGCCTTGATAAGTCCGGTAACCACATCCACAGAGGGGCGCTGGGTGGCGATGATGATGTGGATGCCGGTAGCACGGGCGAGCTGAGCAAGCCTGCAGATTAAGCGCTCCACCTCGTCAGAGGACCACATCATAAGGTCGGCTAGCTCATCGATAATGAGGATGATGTAGGGAATAGGCCCATCCTGGCTTCGATTGTAGGACTCGATATTCTTTGCCCCTGCCGACTCGAGCCTCTTATAGCGGCTGTCCATCTCCTGATTTAGCCACCTTAGCGCCCCAAGCGCCTTCTCCTTCTCGACTATCACCGGCGATATGAGGTGGGGGACAGGGTTAAATGGGACAAGCTCCACCCTCTTTGGGTCAATGAGGATTAGCTTGAGGTGTTCAGGTGAATCGTGAATGAGGAGGCAGGAGATTATGGAGTTCAGGCAGACGGTCTTCCCACTTCCAGTGGCCCCGGCGATGAGGAGATGTGGCATACTTTGAAGATCGGCGACCACCGCCTCCCCCCCCACCCCCTTGCCCAGGGCAAGGGGAAGCCTTGTCTTTGACCCCAGTCTCTGGAAGGTTGGGGTCTCTATCACGCTTCTGAGGGAGACAAGCCATGTATTGACATTGGGAACCTCGATCCCTACCATTGACTTCCCAGGGACCGGCGCCTCTATCCTGATGGATGGGACGGCAAGGCTGAGGGCCAAGTCGTTTGTCAGAGAGGTAATGCGCTCCACCTTGACCCTTGTCTTTGAGACCTCATCCAGGTGTACCCTGAGGTTCCCATCCCTGTCCCTCTCCTTTACCTCCCTGTATTTGCGGTCCCACCCAGGCTCGACGCCAAACTGGGTTACGGTGGGACCAGCATTTATCTGCACCACCTTCGCCTCCACTCCATAGCTTGCCAGGGCCTCCTCGATGAGCCTTGCCCTCCTATCATTATCTGACTGGGTGAACTCGACCTCAACTGCACTCTCCATGAGGTCCAGAGGTGGCATCCGCCAGATGCCCGATGTCTGGGTTTGTGAGGGGCCTATCAACTTTGCTTTTACATCTTCCGCCCCTTTTGCTATGACTTGCGGCTTTGCCTCTCTTTCAGGACGCTCGATCGCTTCTTCGGCTACCGTCCCCGGTTGCTTTTTTGCTAGGTTCCTCAGCCACAACCCTACATGGAGGGGGTAGCGCTGGTATAGATTCTTGATCCCTGAGGCGGCTCCCGAAAGAAATCGCCAGAGGGCTCCTGGTGCAATCAGAGTGATCCCGGCAAGGAAGAGGGCGGTGATCTTGAGTGAGCCTAAGGCCACACCACCCCCACCAATCGCCCTGCCAAACCTGCCGCCGATACTCACCTCTCTCATAACCCCCCCACTTGTGGTGAAGAAGGAGAGGATCCCGAATACAGCTATAGAGATGGCAATGGCCCCAAGCCACCAGCCCCAATAGCGAAATAGGTCCCTTCTACGCCAAAGGGCCCAAACAAGTGTCAAAAGCCATGCCACTATTATGATGGAACCCAGGCCAAAAAGGCTTAGGGTATTACCCCACAACCCGGAGAAGAACCCCATCACCGCCTCGGACTGCCAGAACAATACCCCTAGACAAGCGGCCAGCAGCAATAGGAGCTGAACCGGACGCCAGAGGATGACCCTCAAGAAGAGCCTGCCACCCCTCCTTCTCTTTGGGCGTTTACCTGCCTTACCTCTAGGAATGGGTTTTGCCTTTGCCATTTTGCTTCAGAACATGGTCAGTTGCTGGGGTTTACTCTCCTCTGCTATCTCCTCCGCCTCCGCTAGAAGGCGGGGGATCTTAAGCATGTCCTCCTCAATGGTCTTACGAAGGCTCTGTTGATGGAGGGCAGCAGCGGGGTGATACATGACATAATAGATGATCCCTCCCACTCTTCTTGCTGTGCCGTGGGCCTTTCCGATGGTCTCACCAGGCAAGAACCTCGCCAGAGAGTACCTGCCAAGGGTAACGACCATCCTAGGAGAAATGACCTCTAGCTGCTGGTCAAGCCACCTCTGGCATGCCTTCATCTCATTGGGGAGGGGGTCTCGGTTTTGGGGGGGTCGGCACTTTAGCACATTTGAGATATAGACATCCTTCCTCCCCAGGCCGATGAGGGACAGGAGCTGATCTAAATACTGGCCAGCTGGGCCAACAAATGGCCTTCCCTGCTGGTCCTCATGCCATCCAGGGGCCTCACCGATGAAGACGATCTCAGCCTCCTCTGCCCCCTCCCCGGGGACCGCCTTCGTTCGGTATCTCCCAAGCTCACAGTCCTGGCAAACAGATATCTGCTCATTTAGCTCTGCGAGCGTCATATTCACCTTCCAAATATCATCCTGCCCCCCACGAAAAGGAGGAGAACGCCGAAAATCTTCCCCAAAAGGGCTGCATCTATCCCCGCGGCAAGCCATGCACCCAGAGCAGCGAAGATAACGGCAGCGGGCGCTATCCACAGCGCTTGCTTGACCCTCAATGTATCCTGTCGGTAATGCGTTATCGCCCCCGCCGTCGTCGCGGCGGTCACTGCAACAAGTGAGATTCCCTGTGCTACATGCTGCTCTTGCCCGAGGAGGAAGACCAAGCTGGGAACGAATATAATCCCGCCCCCGATCCCGAACAGACCCGCAAACACCCCCCCCGCCAGCCCCAGGCCCAGGGCGATCGCCACATTTACAAGGATACTACTCATCTCACCTACCGATAAACATGAGCACTGCCGTTATAAGGAGCAAGACCCCAAAGCCCTGGCGGAGCCTTCTGGTTGGCACCCTCATCATCAGCCTCGCCCCCAGTACAGCGCCTATTGCACCACCAACGGCCAAACCACCGGCTACTGCCCAGTTTATGTTACCCTGAATGGCATATTGAATTGCACCGGATAGGGCGAGAAGAACAATAACCCCAAGAGATGTCCCATGAGCCTCCTTCTGGGTTAGGGATAGAAAAGCTACCATTGCAGGAACCAGGATTACCCCGCCTCCTATCCCCAGAAGCCCCCCTAGAAAACCGGCACTCGCCCCGGTGAGGATGGCTACCGGTGTCTGCCTTCTCAAACATTCCTCTTTTTCCGACATAATAGCATACGAGATAGGCCAAGTCAATTGAAGCGACTGAAGCTTGCTCTTTATCCCGATTTGTAGTAATATTTAAGAAGCCTATATCCGCTAGGGGAGCTCAAAGGCTGAGACTCCGGAGAGCCGGGGAACCCTTGAACCTGACCTCGATAATGCGAGCGTAGGGAAGCGGGAGCAGTTTAGACCGAGAGTCTAGAAACCCGAAAACCTAGGCCCTTGGCCTTTTATTTTTAGGGAGGAGAAATGACTCAAATTGAATTCGCCAGGAAAGGTACCATCTCGCCTCAGATGAGCACCGTTGCCGAAAGGGAGGGGATGGAGCCCGAGCTTATCCGGAGGGGTATTGATGAGGGAAGGATAGTTATCCCAACCAATCCCAGTCACAAGGGTCTCGACCCCTGTGGCATAGGTGAGGGGCTGAGGACGAAGGTAAACGCCAATATCGGGACCTCGTCTGACTACGGTGATGTTGACAGTGAGCTAGAGAAGCTCAAGGTCGCCGTAGATGCCGGGGCTGATACTGTTATGGACCTAAGCACCGGGGGCGACATCGCCCTTATTCGCCGCGGGATTCTATCCAAAAGCCCCCTCCCTTTGGGCACTGTCCCTATCTATCAGGCGGGTATCGAGGCTATCGCAAGGCGAGGGGCAATTGTGGACATGACCACCGAGGACATATTCGCCACCATCGAGGAGCAGGCAAAAGATGGTGTTGACTTTATGACAGTCCACTGCGGGGTGACCCTTGCCGCCATCGAAAGGCTCAAGAAAGGAGAAAGGGTGACCGATGTAGTCTCAAGGGGAGGTGCTTTTCTTATCGGCTGGATGCTGCACAATGAGCGTGAGAACCCATTATACGAATATTACGATCGTCTGCTTGAGATAGCGAAAAGGTTTGACATAACATTAAGCCTTGGCGATGGACTCAGGCCCGGAAGCCTTGCCGATGCCACAGACCGCGCCCAGGTCGAGGAGCTATTGACCCTTGGAGAGCTGGTGGAGCGCGCCAGGGAGGCCGGCGTCCAGGTGATGGTGGAGGGTCCGGGACACCTTCCCTTAAACCAGATCGTGGCCAATGTTGAGCTCGAGAAGAGCATCTGTAAGGGAGCACCATTCTATGTTCTTGGGCCGCTGGTTACCGATGTTGCCGCAGGATATGACCATATAACTGGAGCCATTGGTGGTGCCATCGCCGCAGCCGCAGGAGCCGACTTCCTCTGCTATGTCACCCCATCCGAGCACCTCTCCATCCCCGATTCTGACGATGTGAGGGAGGGGGTTATCGCCTCCAGGATCGCCGCCCACTCCGCTGACATCGCCAAGGGGGTGAAGGGTGCCTGGGACTGGGACCTCCAGATGTCCCGTGCTCGCAGGAATCTCGACTGGGAGAAGCAGACAAGGCTCTCCCTCAACCCCGAAATGGCGAGGAGTGTCCATTCCAAGCATGAGGCGTCCGGGGCTGCCTGCAGCATGTGCGGCGACTTCTGCGCTATGATGCTCATTGAGAAATACCTGGGAAAAACTGCAACCAAGTGCTGATGAAAGGGGATTTGAAATGGCGATATTTCATCCAGTTGATGAGAAGGATATAACCAGGGCTATCGCGGGGAGCTTTCTCCGCCAGCTTGAGGATTATGCCGAGAGCGATGTAATCATCGTAGGTGGTGGGCCAAGCGGGCTTATGGCAGGGAGGGAGCTTTGTGCGGGCGACCTCAAGGTCCTCATTGTGGAGAGAAACAATTATCCTGGTGGTGGCTTCTGGATCGGGGGCTACTTTATGAATAAGCTTACCTTGAGGTCACCCGCACAGGAGGTCTTCGATGAGCTCGGAGTCCCCTATGAAAAGTATACCGATGGGCTATATGTCGCCGATGCCCCACATGCCTGCTCCAAGCTCATCGCCTCGGCATGCGACGCCGGGGTGAAATTCATGAGCCTCACCCAGCTTGAGGATATTGTTCTTCGTGAGGGGAGGGTTGGAGGGGTGGTGGTAAACTGGAGCCCCATCGCCCACCTCCCCAGGGAGATAGCTGCCCTTGACCCGGTGCCCCTGGAGGCAAAGGTGGTAATAGATGCCACCGGGCATGATGCCTCTGTGGCCAGGAAGCTCTCTGAGCGTGGTATAATCGAGATAGCAGGCGAGGGAGCGATGTGGGTAGATGCCTCTGAGGACGCAGTTGTGGAGAGGACTGGAGAGGTCTATCCCGGCCTTATCGTCTGCGGGATGGCGGTGGCAAGCGTCTATGGCCTTCCCAGGATGGGCCCCACATTCGGGGCGATGCTCCTCTCGGGGAGGAGGGCGGGGGAGCTTGCACTAGACCTTCTCCAGAAGATAGCTATTACAGGGGGCGAGAAATGAAAGGCTCAAAGCTCAAGGCTTTGCTGGCGAGCATTGTCTTACTTGGCGCTGTTCTGGCAAGCGCCTGCGTGTACGAGACACCCCTACCTGTTTCACATGTTGCCGAGGAGTTTGCCATCTGCACCGATCCCGATATTCAAACGAATCCAGCAATAAGCGGGGACATCTATGGGGCAAGGCTGGAGTGGGACTAAATCATGAAAGCTGAGATAATCTCCATCGGGACTGAAATCCTCCTCGGTGAAATCACCGACACCAACGCCTCTTTCCTTGCCTACGAGCTCCCGGCACTGGGAATTGACCTCTACTGGATAACACAGGTCGGCGATAACCTGGGGAGGCTTACTGAGGCGTTCAAGAGGGCATGGGATCGCTCCGACATTATAATCACAACTGGAGGACTGGGCCCAACCGAGGATGACCTCACTCGTGAGGCCATCGCCGGGATGCTCGGCGAGGAGATCACCATTGACCCTGAGCTTGAGAAGGAGATAAGGGATTTCTTCTCCGGAAGGGGCTTCGAGATGCCGCCTTCCAATATAAAGCAGGCGGCCATCATCCCCTCCGCCACCCCAATCACGAACCCTCGGGGCACCGCACCAGGGTGGTGGGTGGAGCGGGAGGGGAAGACGATAATCGCCATGCCCGGCCCACCAAGCGAGATGCAGCGGATGTGGCAGAAGGAGGTATCCCAGA
>DAOWNJ010000119.1 GCA_030642645.1 Dehalococcoidia bacterium
ATTGATGAGAATGGGAGGATGCGCTTTCTGGGGCATGCCAGTGAGGGGGCGAGGATGGCAGGGGAGATCATGGAGAGGCTCAGGTTCAGCTCGAAGGAGGTGAAGATGGTCCAGAGGATTATCGAGCACCATCTCCGCCCCACCCAGATGAGCAGTGGGGGGCTCCCCTCAAGCCGTGCTATCTACCGCTACTTCCGTGACACCGGTGATGAGGGTATAGATACAATTTTCCTGAGCCTTGCCGACCACCTAGCAACCAGGGGGCCGGCGCTCGACATCGATGAATGGCGGCAGCATGCCCAGATGATGGAGTATGTTCTTGAAGAGCGCTCGAAGGAGAGCGTGGTTCGACCGCCAAAGCTCGTGGATGGGCATGACCTCATCAATATCTTTGGCATGAGCCCCGGTCCTCAGATTGGTGTCCTCCTCGAAGAGGTGCGCCAGGCCCAGGCAGCAGGGGAGATAAAGACCAGAGAAGAGGCCCTGTCTTTTGTGGAAAAGCGAGCGTTGTGAAGCATGAGTCGAAGAAACGCCCTTAGAATGGTCGGGGTCGGGATACTCGCTGCCTTTGCCATCTCGGTGCTGGTTATCGATAATATCAACCTCCCCATTATCGGTGAAAGGAACGGGATGAAGCTGGGCCTCGACCTCTATGGGGGGGTGAGCCTGATATACCAGGCCGAGTTTCCCCCCGATTATATCGGCAATAGGGACGATGCGATGGAGGGGGTGCTTACCATAATCAGGGAGCGCGTCGATGCCTATGGCGTCTCTGATGCCGTCGTCCAGCGGAGCATGGAGAGCGACTCTATCCTTGTGCAGCTCCCCGGTGTTAGCTACACTGAGGCTGAGGCCCTTGTCGGCTCGACGGCTGAGCTTGACTTCAGGGAGCAGGCGCTTGAGGAAAACGGGGGGAACACCGCCCTTGTCGAGGCAGTCGAGGCAGGGGCCACTGAGATTTTTGTGGAGGATGCCTCAGATTTTGAGGTCGGTAATAGCTTTGTTATCGGCCACTTTACCAGCGGTGAGTATGTTGTTGGGGAGACCAGGAGGATAACCGCTGTTGACCTGGACAACGATACCATAACCCTTGACTCAGCACTTGCGTATGCTCATGAGGCTGATGATGCTGTTGTTGAGTGGATCCCGGCAACAGGGACACTCGATGGGGAGGAGGTGGCCCTCGCTGGCAAGTACCTTGAGCCGAACGCCTATGTCAGTGCGGACCAGTATACCGGTGAGATCAGGGTAAACTTCCAGTTCAACCCGGCTGGGTCAGATCTATTTAAACAGATAACCGAGAGCCTTGTTGGTAAGCCTTTAGGCATATTCCTGGACGATGAGCCCATATCGCTGCCGATTGTGGAAGCGCATATTGACGGGGGGCAGGGGTACATCAGGGGGGGGGATATGACCCGGGAGAGCGCCAATCTCCTCGCCATTCACCTGAATGCGGGGGCACTGCCCATTCCCCTGACCCTGGTCAAGGAGACGGTGGTTGATGCCACCCTCGGTGCCGATTCTATTTACCGTAGCATTATCGCAGGTGCCATTGGGCTTGGGCTCATCCTCATATTCATGCTAGCCTACTATCGCTTCCCTGGGCTTCTGGCTGACCTCGCCCTCATTATATATGCGGTGCTGGTGCTTGCCATCTTCAAGCTCGTGCCGGTTACCCTGACCCTCGGGGGGCTTGCCGCCTTCGTCTTATCTATAGGCATGGCTGTTGATGCTAATGTACTGATATTTGAGAGGATGAAGGAGGAGGTGAGGTTGGGAAAGGCCCTCGGCTCTGCGGTCGAGGCTGGCTTTGACCGGGCCTGGCCTGCAATAAGAGACAGCAACATATCAACATTTATCATCTGCGGCATCCTCATATGGCTTGGGGGGATGCTTTCGGAGCCCAGCATAACGGGCTTCGGCCTGACCCTTTTGATCGGCGTGGCCGTGAGCATGTTCAGCGCCATATTCATCACCAGGACATTCCTTCGCCTGGTTTCTGGAACCCCACTGGCGAGAAGAATGGCGCTATTCAGGATATAAAAGATGTTCGATTTTGCCAGCAGAAAAAAATGGTTCTTCCTGCTCTCGGCGGTGGTGATCATCGCGGGCATAGTTGGGCTGGTTGTCTTTAACCTGAATCTGGGGATTGATTTCCAGAGCGGCTCAACGATGACCATCGACTTCACCGAGGAAGAGGTGCCCCAGGAGGACCTGCGAGGGGCATTGACCGAGTTTGGCTATGGCAATGCTACGGTTCAGGCAGTGAAAGAGGGGGAGGGCGATTTCGTTATCACCACTGGCTCGCTCACCGAAGCCGAGAGGGAAGAGCTGAAGCAGCGGCTTGAGAGCCGCTTCGCATCCCCGATTACCATACTCCACTCCTATAATGTCTCCCCCCTGGTGGCCCATGAGATATGGCGAAACGCTGCCATTGCGGTGGCGGTGGGGGCGGTTGGGGTCCTTTTATACACAACATTAGCGTTTCGAAAGCTGCCCAGCCCGTTCCGCTACGGAACCTGTGCCATCATCGCCCTCCTTCACGATGTCCTCGTTGTGGTCGGCGTCTTCGCCCTTCTCCGTGTCGAGGTCAATGCCATGTTCATCATCGGGCTCCTCACCGTGATAGGTTATAGTGTGAATAACACCATCGTCGTCTTCGACCGCATAAGGGAGAATATGGGCAAGTGGAGCGTGGACTTCCCGACCACGGTCAACAGGAGCCTCACCGAGACCCTGGCACGCTCCCTCAATACAAGCTTAACCACCCTTCTGGTGCTCTTGGCCCTGTTCCTCTTCGGCGGGGCTACCATTCACAACTTCGTCCTCGTCCTCATAATCGGCGTAATAAGCGGAACATATAGCTCCATCTTCATCGCCAGCCAGATTCTGGTCATCTGGGAAGGCGGCGACATCGGGAGATTCTTCCGAAGAAGAACCCTCCGTCCAGCCTAGGGGGAAAGATATGTTCAGCACCAAAACCAGCGTTGGTCTCTATATCCATATCCCCTTCTGCCGGAGAAAGTGCCACTACTGCAGCTTCAACTCCTTCTCCGGTATGGAGTGGCTCATCCCTGAGTATATCGATGCCCTCCTTGAGGAGATACGCCTCAGGGGGAACGGCTGCTCAAGGGTTTCTACTATATACCTTGGTGGCGGGACGCCGACCATCCTGGATGGAGAGGAGATAGGCCGAATCATTGAGGTATGCCGCTCGTCCTTCGATGTTGCCGCTGATGCCGAGATAACC
>DAOWNJ010000100.1 GCA_030642645.1 Dehalococcoidia bacterium
GGAAGTGCCTGCGCTGAGGAAGAAATACTATATCAGGGATGAAAGCGATAAGGGCCTGCCAGGGTTTATCGACCTCATCGGGATCGAGTCCCCCGGTCTGACAGCCCCACCAGCTATAGCCGAGTATGTGGGAAGCCTGGTTGGAGAACTATTGGGGAAATGAAAAATTATGGGAAACACAAATCAAAGCAGCGAAAACGTATACGATATGGATGACTACATAAGCCGGTTATTCTGGACTAACCATTTGACCGAGCCTGCCATTCGTTCAGCGATCCAGGCGCTTCAACTTCCTTCGGGGGGTCGGGGGCTTGATGCAGGATGCGGGATCGGCAGCCATACCTTGTGGCTGGCGGAAGCCGTATTACCCGATGGACACGTCACTGGTGTAGATATTTCACGAGACTTTTTGTCCCACGCAAAGGAAATCGCAGGTAAGAGCAGACTGGCGAAACAGGTCTCATTTCAGGAGGGAGACATGAACAAGCTCCCGTTTGACGACGATTCGTTTGATTGGGCGTGGAGTAAGGATTGTTTGTGGTCTGGACCTAAGGAGATAGGATGTGCTGCCGAGGACCCTTTGCTACTGGTGAATGAACTTAAACGGGTGGTCAAGCCTGGAGGAATTGTAGCCGTTCTTTTCTGGTCTTCTCAAAAATTACTTCCCGGATACCCGCTGCTGGAGGCTCGGCTGAGCGCTACCTATGCGGCGAACCTACCCTTCACCGAGGGTACGAATCCAGAGCTGCACACTTTACGCACACTGGGGTGGCTTCAGGCGATAAACATAGAAGAGCCCAAAGTCCGCACCTTTGTGGCTGAGGTTCAGGCGCCGCTAAATAACAAGACCCGGAACGCCCTGACGATAAGCTTTCAGATGTTCTGGGGGGAGGCGGAGTCAGAGGTAATAGCGGAGGACTGGGCGGAATTCCAGCGGCTCTCTAGGCCAGATTCACCGGACTTCATTTTGAATCTTCCTGATTATTACGCTTTTCTTACATATTCGCTTTTCTATGGCAAGGTAGCTAAGTAAGCTGTTTGGTGGATGTTGTCTTTATAAGCGGGGCATCTTGGCCTGCCCTTTTGCTCTACATACCAGAGAAATCGCCTTGGATTGTCTCGGTAACACTCTACCGTTCTTGGGCCCTGTTTGGCGTGTGAAATTGAACACCCTCATGAGAGACCCCAGGGACGCACATAACCCCCTTTGTGGTTTTGTAGTAACTACCTTATGTTAGGGTCGTGCAAAATGTTATGTCAATCCCAGACATTTCAATGCATTAGCCTACACCTCTTGAAACGTCCCTGTTTTTATGACCCATCCTGCTGAAGTGCACGAGACAGTCAACCATCCCTAATGGCACAGGCGTGATGCCATTACTCAGGAAGGCCATAGATACCAACGGCGCACATGAACTTCCCTGGTTCACCACCCTGATTATGAACCAGCCCCTGCCGAGGGTTCTTCAGTCGACGTGTGCTATCCTCTGCCCTCCCCTGGAGCTGCTTATATACTTCATAGGCCTCCCTCGTTCCACTGGCACCAATGGGATGGCCAAATGACTTCAGCCCTCCACTCAGATTGATTGGGATCTCCCCCTCCTGCTTCCAGGCACTACCCTCTACATCCTCTCTGGCATGCCCTCTCCCACAGACCCCCAGAGACTCAACAGCTATAACCTCAGAGATGGAGAAGCAATCGTGGCACTCTACCTGACTAAGCTCCTTCCTTGGGTTCTTTATCCCGGCCTGGGCATATGCTTCCTTGCTGGCATATTCGGTCTCATCCCACCAGGTGTAGTCATAATCTGTCCTTATACGGCCCATTCCAGGACCTATAGATAGCCCCATCCCTTTGATGAGCACATAGTCATCCCTGAACCTCTTGGCATCCTCAGCACGGCACAAAATGGCTGCTGCAGACCCATCGGTTACCCCGCAGCAATCGAACAGTCCCAGGGGCCATGCGATTATGGGGGCTGCGAGCACCTGCTCGAGTGTTACCTCACGGCGCAGGTGAGCCTTCGGGTTCCTGGCGCCATTATGATGGCTCTTCACTGATACCATGCCTATCATCCTCTTCCCCTCCTCTGGGGTCATGCCATATTTGGCAAAATACCTGGTGGCAGCCAATGCATACATCCCTGGGGCGGTCATGCCAACATCATATACCGGGTTTGGTGGCAGGCCGATCTCTCCAAGTCCACCGTAGCCCGTATCCTTTAGCTTCTCAAATCCCACAACCAAGACAAGGTCATATACCTTAGCCGCTACGGCAAAGGCAGCATTCCTCAAGGCATCTGTGCCAGTGCCGCAGGCATTCTCATTCCTGCTGACGGGTTTATACTGAAGCTTCAAAGGCTGAGATAGTGCAGCCCCAGTCATCTGATTGAAGGTTCCGACCCAGGCGGCTTCAATATCCTTAGGCTCAACACCAGCGTCCTCATAGGCCTCATAGGCAGCCTCGATGATCAGGTCGGAAGCATCTGCATCCCATCTCTCCCCAAACTGGCTACAGCCCATGCCAACTATAGCAACCTTGTTCTTTATGCTCTCTGCCATTTTCCCCTCCTTAGACTCTTATAGGTCGGGCTCTCCAGAAATAGTTCTTGACTCCTTGTGCCTCGTGGATATTCCTGAATGCGAACTCCACAGGCATATCAAAGACGAGCTTATCGGGATCACGGTCCGTAAGTGTGGTGGATAATCTTCCTCCCCCCTCTATATCGACTATAGAGATAACGTTTGGCGGATCTGGGCTGATCTCAGTAAGGAAGTCGCAGCTATAGGTAAACAGGGTTCCCTTCTTGTCTGACAGCCTGACTTCCTCGATCTCGTCCTTTGCTTGACACCAGGCACATACCCTCTGCGGCGGGATCTGGATGTGACCGCACTTCCTGCACTTCCCCCCTTTCAGGCCGATAGCCCAGTCACGATCCCTCCAGGACATAGTTACGGATGCATAGTTGGGCGCTGCGATTCTATACTTCCACTGCATGAGAGAACGATAGTGGATGTATTTCCCGTAGCTAAGCATGCTCTTTGAGGCTAGGTGGTTCTTTATCGCTCTCCTTTCCCTGACCTTCTCTATCTGGTCGGTAACCCTCAGCATGAAGACATCGACCCCATCACCGTAGCTTGCAAAGAGGATCCTATCCCCGGCCTTGGCGTCCTCCAACGCTGCTACCAGCATCATCATAGCCGAAGCTGTCCCGGTATTGCCTATTACGCTCAGCAATGGGTCCTGCACCTGGGTCTTGAGGTCAAACCCCAGCCTCCTGGCTAGCTCACCATGCCTTCTGACATCATAAGCATAGTAAACCACCTTGTTGAAATCCTTAGGGCTTACATTGTGCTTCTTGAATAGCCCCGTTATCCCTTCCCCCAGGTGATTTAAATAGCCTTCCTCGATGACAAATCGGTCCTCCCATGTGTGAAGATAGGTATCCTCTTCCCTCCTCCATATATCCATGAAATCGCTGGACAAACTATGGATACCCTCGATCTCCACAGCGATGTCAGAATCCCCAAGCAAGAGGGCAGCCGCACCGTCGCCCAAAGCCCGCTCTAGATCCGAATCTGGAGGGGGCACGCGGCGATCAGCAGCAGTCACCAGGACATTTTTAGCTGAGCCTGCATTGATGGCATCAAGGGCGAGCCTTGCAGCGATGCTCCCTCCCCTTATTGAATCCGTAATATCTGTTGTCCGTGCGTCCGGGCGCAGATCGAGAGCCTTGGCTATTATGCTTGCGCTCTGCTTTTCCCTGTAGGGTGGTGTTGTGGTAGCAAAAAATAAACCATCGACCGATTGGCGATCCATGCCGTTAAGGCAGTCGACAGCAGCCTCTACGCTCATGGTGAGGCTATCTTCATCATAATTAGCTACCGCTTTCTCCCCTGGCCTTTCCGGGCCACCCCACATCTTGCCGAGCTCTGCTAGGCTCATCCTATAAAGTGGGATGTAGCCTCCATACGATTTTATTCCTGCCGACATTCGATCCCCCTTTTCATAATAGATTTTAGTGAAGCGCCTCTCCACACGCGTA
>DAOWNJ010000003.1 GCA_030642645.1 Dehalococcoidia bacterium
AGCTTAAAACGCTCAACCTCTTGAATCTCACTCTTTTGCACTTTTACCCTCCTCTTCTGCGACTATCCTCTCCCGGGCAATCATCGCATTAAGAAGCATTGCCCCTCCGGCCGCTATGGCAAGGCCGATGCCTACCGGCTTAATTATATCGTGTGCTATGGCAGAAGCAGGCATCTGAGGGTCCACCGGAAGGTCATAGACCTCGGGGCGCTCATCGAGCACATACATCATGTGTAACCCACCCATCTCATTCTCCCCATAAAGGTTGACATCGGGGTGAGCATCCCTCAGAACCTCAACCCTCTCCTTGCCCTTTGTTATGAGTTCCGAGCGCTCACCGAACTCTATCGCCCCTGTAGGGCAGGCCTTGGCACAGGCAGGCTCATAGCCATTAGAGACTCGGTCAAAACAGAAGCTGCACTTCCCCATCTTCCCCATTCCCGATGCCAGACTATACCGCATTCGGGGGACATGGAATGGGCAAGATTCAACACAATAACCACAGCCACTGCATCTACTGGGGTCATATGTGACAAAGCCTAAGGTTGGGTGACGCTGGAGCGCCTTTGGAGCGCAGGCCTCAACACAGGAGGCATCGGTGCAGTGCATACACTGGTGCTTCCTGAAAAGCCACCTCAGTGTGCCATTGTTGACGGTCTCCTTGAATATGACCTTGGTCCAGGTGTTATAGGAGAGGTCAGGTGGGTTCTCATAGGTGCCCCGGTTGGTGGTCTCCTCCGCCGGAAGCTCATTCCATTGCTTACAGGCTACCTGGCAGGCACGGCAACCAGTGCACTTACTTACATCTATGAGCATTGCTTTGGCCATATATTACCCTCCAATGCCAAGTTATTTACGCCTTATGTTACACAAGAAGGCCTTATACTCCGGTATAGTGGTGTTGGCATCGCCTATATTGGGGGTGAGCATATTGGCGCTATCCCCCGTTGATAGCCCCATATAACCCCAGTGCCAGGGCATACCGAGCTCGTGGACCGTTCTGCCATTAAGGGTAAACGGGCTGAAGCGCTTGGTGACAACTGCCACCCCTTCCACTTGACCACGCTTCGACTCCACAATTACCCGATCGCCATTCTGAATATCCTTCTCATATGCCAGCTCCTCACTGAGCTCGATGAACATCTCAGGCATGAGCTCAACAAGCCAGGGTAGGTTCCTGGTCATCGCCCCCGCCTGCCAGTGCTCCGTCAGGCGATAGGTGGTGGCCACAATGGGATAGGCCGCGATCTCCTCTGGTGTCTTTGCTGCCACAAGAGATGGCCAGATGGTAACCGCCGGGTCATTCTGGGTGCCAGAGAGGAGGTTATCCACCGGGCTCTCCCAGGGCTCATAGTGTTCAGGTATCGGCCCATCAGCCAGGGATGGTACCGCTGTGCTCATATAAGGAGCAAACAGGCTGCCATGGCCATCGGGCTTCATAAGGAAGGGGTATTTCGTTCCTGGCTCGTATATCGGTGCCCAGCCGCCATCTGCCACGTCACCCTCCCATCGCCTAAGCAGAGGGTGCCACTGGATAACAGGCCTCTCTGGTCTCCATGGATTGCCATAGGCATCAACCGATGCCCTATTGTATATAATGCGGCGATTTACCGGCCAGCACCACGACCAGTTGGGGTATAGCCCGATATTGAACTTGTCAGGAGTTAAGTCACGGCGGGCGGCCATATTGCCACTCTCAGTATAGCTACCACAATAGAGCCAGTTTCCTGAGCTTGTTGTGCCATCATCCTTGAGTCCTGTGAAGCTAGAGAGGAGGCTGCGACCAACAAGGCCATACTCATACCCGTTGATCTCCTTGGCCACCTCATGGACATCGGGATTATCGGGATCACCACAATCCCAGGTTAGATTTAAGATCGGAGCGGGAAAGGCGCCACCCTCCAGAGAGTATAGCTCCTTCAGCCTATTTATGATCTGGGTCAGCATCCAGAGATCGGACTTTGCCTCGCCAGGGGGATCACAGCACTTATAGCGCCACTGGCTCCAGCGGCCGCTGTTGGTAATGCTGCCCTCCTTCTCCATCGAGGCTGCGGCTGGCAGGAGGAAGACCTCGGTCTTTATCGCGCCCGGGTCAACCCCTGGCCTCTTCCAGAAGGCGGCTGTCTCCGTCTCCCACAGGTCCGGCACCACCAGCCAGTCAAGCTTCGCCAGGGCATCGCGCTCCATATTGGCATTGGGACCGGAGACGGCGGTGTTATGCCCCGGGGATATGAGCCCCTTTATTTCACCCTCGTACATTGCCTCCGACAAGGCGATATGCGAATGGTCGCCCTTGACCCTGGGCAGATAATCGAAGGCGAAGCTGGGGGCCTGGGCTGCATCCCCATACCATGCCTTGAGCAAGCTGACGATATACTTGGGATAATACTGCCACCAGTTAGCGCTCATTGGGTCATTGCACAGAGGCGTAACCCGCTCAAGGTAGGTCTCTAGGTTTTCGTCTCCGGGGACGGGCGTCTTGAGATAACCGGGAAGGATATGGTAGAGAATGCAGTGGTCTGTTGAGCCCTGGACATTGGACTGCCCCCTGGCAGCATTGATCCCTCCACCAGCTACCCCCATATTCCCAAGGAGTAGCTGCAATATGGCATAGGAGCGGATCATCTGGACAGCATTGGTATGCTGCGTGGCGCCCATAGCGTAGATAATCGTACCCGCCCTATCGGGCCTGCCAGTCCCAGCATAGGTTCGGCATACCTCATCATAGATTTCCCTGGGCGTCCCCGTTATCTTGCACATCGTCTCGGGGTCATACCTTTCGAAGTGCCTCTTTAAGATCTGAAAGACACAATTCGAGTCCTGGAGGGTTGTGTCCCTCTTTGGGATACCATCTTCATCTAGTTGATACTGCCAGGTTGACTTATCTTCATACTTGCGGGTATCTGGATTGTAGCCGGAGAATAGGCCATCGAGGTCCGCAGGGCCCTGAAAGCCGGGGTCTATAAGGAAGGCGGCATTGGTGTATTCTGTGATATAGAACATATTATAGTTTTCAGGGTGTGTCTCTATGTCGTTTATCACATACCTGATCATGCCGCCGATGAAGGCGATGTCAGTGCCCGACCTCATCTTGGCATAGATATTTGCCTTTGAGGATGTCCTGGTGAATCGGGGGTCAACGCTTATGAGCTTTGCCCCGTTCTCTATGGCCCTCGTTACCCACTTAAAGGATAGTGGATGGTTCTCGGCAGCGTTTGAGCCGATTATCATAATGCAGTCGCTGTTTTTTATGTCGATCCAGTGGTTGGTCATCGCCCCCCTGCCGAATGACTCTATCAGGGCGGCTACAGTGGAGGAGTGACACAGCCTGGCACAATGCTCAAGATAGGTTATCCCCAGAGCACGGGCAAACTTTGTAAACAGATATGCTTCCTCGTTGTTGACCATGGCGCTGCCATCCCAGGCAATGGCTTCAGTATGATTGACAATATGGCCATCCTCAACAGTTTTGAATGTCTCATCCCGTGTATCCTTGATCTTTCTAGTGATGCGGTCTATGGCCCAATCCCAATCTACCTCCTCCCAGTCATAGCTATATTGATCCCGCCATCGGACCCTGTCCAAGCGCCGAGTGTTATTGGTTACCTGATAGAGGGCACATCCCTTGCTGCAAAGCGCACCCTCGTTGATGGGATGATCGGGATCGCCTTCGATATTTACTGCCTTACCATTTTCGGAGGCCACGATCGCCCCACACCCCACACCACAATAGCAACATATGGTGGTCTTCTCCCCGATTTTCTTCTTGAGCGGTATGTCCATAGGAGCCGCCGCAAAGACGAAATCAGGGTCCAACATAGAAAGAAGCACAGCTCCTGCTGCGCCTCCCCCACAAATCTTGAGGAAATCCCTCCTGGTTACTTCCATGGCTACCTCCTGATACTGATGCGTATATTATCACCATCCCAGCCTCTTGTCCACCCCCTCGAGAGGTATTGAAAATGAGAGGGTGGCAGCATAGAATAGGGCAGTGGCAGAGACAGAGAGGGTAGAGATATACAGAATCTCAGATCATCACAGGGAGGCCGACTCCGATCTGGTCATATCTGAAGATGAGGCTCTTCTCAGGCTTAATGGTGAAAACTACAGGTTAGTCTATTGCCTGCCTACCCACCTGGAGGAACTGGCTAGGGGTCATCTGATCTCCGAGGGAATATGCAGTCCATCTGGCATAGGAAGCATAGAGGTGAGGCAGGAGGGAAAGGGATTTATCATAGAAGCTAAAATTGACCAGCATAGCCACAGAGGACTCGATAAGATTGACTCAGCGGTGAGGATAGGCACTCGTGATGTCTGGGGTGCGGTGGAGAGGCTGGATCGAGAGAGCCGTCTGTTCAAAGAGACCGGGGGCGCTCAAGGTGCCGAGATTTTTGGCAGGTCAGGTTCGGTCTTTGCTGAGGATATAAGCAGGCACTGCGCCATAGATAAGGCCATTGGCCTTGCACTCGAGAGCGGGATGAACCTCACGATGAGTTCCCTCGTGACCTCATGTCGACAGACGGGGTCAACTATCTATAAAGCGATCCGCTCTCAGATTCCGATAGTGATAACTATTTCAGCTCCGACGGGCTTGGCTATAGAGAGTGCCAGGAGATTCGGCATAACCCTTATCGGGTTTGCTCGAGAGAATCGATTCAACATCTATTCCCACAAGTGGAGAATTACCGGGTGGTGACCTCAATTATTCTTGCCGGTGGAAAAGGATCGCGGATGGGGAGGAGCAAGGCCCTGGAGAGTATCTGTGGTAAGAGCTTGATTCAGCGGGTTATAGAGCGCCTCAAGCCGATAGGAAGCCAGATCATAGTAGTAACCTCTGAGGACTATTTCGACCTAGCGGTCGATCCTGGAGCGGAGACCAGGGTGGACATTTATCCTGGAAAGGGCCCCCTTGGGGGGATATATACAGGTCTGGTAGCCTCCGAGTCTCTGGCGAGCCTTGTGGTCGCCTGCGATATGCCCTTTTTAAATATTGAGCTAATTCGCTATATGATCAGGCTCTCCCCGGGCTTTGATGCCATTGTCCCCAGGCTGGAGAGGGTTGAGCCTCTCCACGCTGTATATTCCAAGAGCTTGCTGGATGCGATGAGGTCATGTATAGAGCATAATCAACTGGGGGTCAGCCGTTTCCTCAACACGGTGCATACGAGGTATGTTGAACAGGCTGAATGTCGGAGGTTTGACCCCCAACTTTTAAGCTTTTTCAACATAAACTCTCAGGAAGACCTGGACCATGCCATAAATCTTACAGAGGAGGGATGGTAGTATGCGACCCGTTGTTTCCATTGTTGGTAAAGCAGGGGCTGGTAAAACAATACTCATTGAGCGTCTGGTTACAGAGTTCAAACAGCGAGGCTACAGAATCGCTACAGTGAAGCACAGCCAGCACAACATAGAAATAGACCAGCCGGGAAAAGATAGCTACAGGTTTGCCCAGGTGGGCAGCGATGCTGTAGTCATCAGCTCACCCAATAAGCTTGCCTTCATCAAAGGGGTGGACCACAACCCTGGCCTTGAAGAGGTCCTATCCCTTATTGGCGACGATTTTGATCTTGTCCTGACCGAGGGGTTCAGGCATGAGGAGGTTCCCAAGATTGAGGTGCACAGAAGGGAGCTGGGGGGGGAGCTGCTCTGCCCTCCGGAGGAGCTCTGGGCCATTGCCAGCGATGAGCCGCTTGATCTCAATGTTAACCAGCTTCCCCTGAATGATACCCGGGAAATAGCCGATTTCATAGAGAGGAATGTCCCCTTCATCTGGGAAGAGGGCACCTCCCTTTCCATTAACGGTAAGTCGATTTTTATAAACCCCTTTGTCCAGGATATTATCGCCAGGACAGCAGTGGCCATAGCTTCAACGCTAAAGGGCGTTGGAGAGATAAGGAGCCTTGATATATCGGTCAGAAGGAAACTGTGACAGCTTTATCTACCTTTGAAGCGGGGCTGCCTTTTTTCTAGAAAAGCCTTGGCCCCTTCTTTCATATCCTCGCTTTCCAGTTGAGGCTGTATAAAGGTTTCAAACTCCCTTCTGGACCTACTGGCTATGTTGTCTGTTACTTTATACTGCGCATACTTAATCGCTCTCAGGGTTAATGGGGCATTCCTTTTAAGTATCTCAGCCCACTTAATGGCCTCGCTCATAAGCTCCGCCTCGGGAACAACCTTATTGACAAGACCCACTTCATATGCTCTTTGGGCACCCATCATCTGACCTGTTAACATCAATTCCAGGCTTATTTTGAACGGTATATAGGGGACATACTCAACTATACCCCCCACTATGCCGACCGTTGGCTCAGGGAAACCAAACCGGGTGCCCTCGGCGGCAATGGTCAGGTCGCAACTGGTAATAGCCAGACCATAACCAGCACCGACAGCAAATCCATGGACAGCCCCGATAATAGGTTTGAGGATTTTTGTGCCGTTCTCGGGAAATGCATGCCCAAGGGCCTCCAGGCTTGCTACTCCAGTCCCTACCTCGGCCAGGTCCTGGCCAACGCAAAAGGCCCTGCCAGCTCCACTGAGAATGGCTACCCTGGCATCAGGGTCTTGTTCAAAAAGCTCCCATGTCTCGCCTAACTCGATACATAGCTCCGAGTTCAGGGCATTCCGTTTCTCAGGGCGATTCAATGTTATATAACAAATCTGGTCTTTTACCTCATAGAGGACTACACGATCAGCCATCACCGTTCCCTCCCCTTTATCTACTATCGCCGCTACTACAGAACCTCAAGATCTCGGCAAAATCGTTGATCTTCGAGATATTATTGGTCTCGGAAAAACCGTCATAGGTGAGGTTTATCCACGGTTTTCCATACATTGCGCTGAACTTCTCAGACATAGCGGCTACAATCCCGCCGGGCATACAGCCATGCGGCATAACCGAGATCACCCCAGCGAACTCAGGGTTCTCCATCCATTCGATCCCGGTTCCTATGCTAAGGACTGCCTCGCTTCCGCATTTTGAGGAGAGATGTTGGCTCGAGAGCGCCAGTATATCCTTTGTTGAAGGCTCTTCGGTATCAAAGAAGTCCTTGAAATTGACGACTACAGAGCGCTTATCGTGTTTCTGTATAAGGTCCCTTATATGACCTGTGATAATCTTCTTCAGTTTCCTCTCCCTTACGCCATCCTCGATGTTCCTGTATGAGGTATACTCGATCCATTCCCCCATTGGAGAGACCATGGCCTCCAGCCCTGCCTTCTCGCACTCCTTCACCAGATTACTATTACTGAACCTGTTGGAGCGCAGGAAAATCTCGCCATTGATCCCCACAAGAGGCCTCCTCGGCCTGTCTGGATCGATCAGGGATTTGAAGTCCCTGATTGCATTCCTCAGAACATCATTGAAGGCGTCTTTCTTGCGAATGCGGCTTGTAATAGTAGCTGCGTAATGCTCGAAAAGCTCATCTGCCGAGCCCTGAGATTTCTCGTAGGGGCGGGTGCGCCAGAGGAGCTTTTCAAGATAATCCATGGCGACAATGCCCCTCCAGGCCAGGCGCTCAAACCCTGCGCCGAGGTTCAAATCATGGTAGCCGTTGTTTGACACGGTTGTTCGTATGGGGAGATGAAAGCCGATCTCCTTTAGTATCTTGATCTCCTCTACAGCGTATTTCCCAAAACGGCACGGCCCGTATGCTCCAGCCAGGAAGCCCTCAACCCCTTCCGGGTGGCCATCGTTTTCGTAGTAGAACCTCATAAAGTCGCCAAGGGTTACGCGGTATGGCAGGCACTCCTTGCCTGAGGTTACCTTGTTGCTATAGAGAAGGGTGCGTTCATCCGACTCTGGAAGAACGGTTGCCGAAACCCCAAAGGCCTGCATCGCAGCGGCAAGCACCTCGGCGTGGGGACACATCCTCGGTATCAGGAGATTGGTCCTTGGATTGATTATTGTATCCGTTCTCCTGCGGATGTCTCTAATGGGAGCCCCGATCTGTTTTCTGGAGTTCGAGAAGCCCTTAATGGTGTCTACAAAGGCCTCAAGCCGGGTAACGATTCCGGCCTCCGCTGCATGCTCATCGATCTCAAGCTGACCGAGAGGCTTACCACCCATTATATCTTCAACAATGTTGAGTATAAATGAGTTCGGACCGCATCCAAAATTTGTCAGCACAAGCCCGTATAACATTGGGTCTTGAGCGGTTATGGCAGCGCCGGCTATGTGCTTGCTTTCATAGAACCAGTATGGGCGGTCTGAATATTCCTTTACCTCTATTGAGGCAAGCGGCAGGAAGTCGAGGGGTATGGGCACTACGCCAAGCTGTGCCAGTTTCTCAGCTATACCAAGGTTTGCCCCCGAGTCCTGGGACACGTAGGACCTGGCAAAGATCACAACGCCCAGTTGGTTTGTTTCGTGGAGTTTGTCTATCGCCTTCTTCCCAAGCTCTGCTTGCTGAGCTTCGAATTCCCGCTGCGCTTTGATACCGCGAGTGGCAGCCTTCTTCCCCTGCTTCCTCGTGAACCCCATCTCCACTGCAATGTCCTGAAAGCTCGCTATCGTCTCATCATCGCCCATGCTGAAGTCGATTACTGGCACGAGCAGCCGTTTTCCAAGGCCAAGGACCTGGCGTATGATAAACGGGGAGGCCTGAACAAGGGGGCAGGAGTATTTCTGGTTTTCATCCCCCTCCTTCGGGCCCAACCTGATAGCGCAGGGATAAAGAATGTAGTCCGTATCCTCCAGGCTGGCCGCATGGCCATGTAGTAGCTTCAAGGGGAAACAACTGTCGGTATAGCTCAGTTCAATGGCCTGCTCTATGATCTGCTTGTTGCTCCTCTTTGAGAGTATAACCCTTGCCCCCAGCGCATTAAGGAAGCCAATGAGGAGCGGGGCGTAGTCGTATACCATAAGCGCTCTGGGAATCCCAACTGTAGGCCCGGTGCCAGCCCCTTCAGTATATTCTCTGAAAAGCAGCCTTTCGCGCTCATCGAAAAGGGTCTCCTTTCTCTCCCGGCTAATGGTGCTGTCAAAAAGGTCGCACCTGCTGCCATAGAAAGTGGGCTTTTCACCGGGTATCTCCATACGGGTTATGGTGCAGTTATTATCGCATACCTTGCAGGTGAAGGTTGAAAGGGCACAATCGCTGTTGATGGTCTCCCTAAACCCTTTGAACCTGGAGCCTTTACCGCCCACTTCCTCCTTTGCCAGAAGGGCTGCACCTATTGCACCGCTTATCTCTTTGTGCTCCGGCACGATCAGGGTCTTTCCTTCGAGCGCCTGCTTGAAGGCAGAGACAACGGCATCGTTGTAGAAGACTGCCCCGGTCAGTATCACCTTGTCGCCCAGCCTTCTGTTCTCCACAACCTTGGTAAGGTAGTTCCTGGCGATCGAGTTGGAAAGGCTGGCCGTTATCACCTCAAGTGGCACCCCCTCCTGTTGAGCCAGGGCAACCGACTGCCCCATAAAAGCGGCGCATCTTGTTCCAAGATCAATGGTGTAGGGTGCCTTGAATGCTAAACTGGCGAAATCACCATTTTGAACAGATATACCAAGAAACTCAGCCAGCTCGTCAATGAAGCTCCCGGTTCCGGCGGCGCAGGCCTTGTTCATCTGATAGTCAACAACAACGGCGTTTCTCTTGATAACGAGCTTCGAGTCCTGGCCACCGACCTCAATAATATCTGCTTCAGGTTCTATCTCCATTGCAGCCCTTGTCTGAGCTGTGATCTCGTTCCTTATAAGGTCTGCGCCGATAAAGCTACCAACCAGATACCTGCCAGAGCCAGTAACACCTACTCCGGCTATCCTCGCTTTATCTCCGACATCCCTATAAAGGTTCTGAAAGACCTCCTTTACCGCATCAATAGGCCTCCCCGCTGTCATGAGGTAACTCTTTGCCATAACCCTTTTGCCGGACTGGTCAACTATAACTGCCTTGGTGCTGGTAGAGCCAACATCGACACCCAGATAGCCTGTGAACGGCCCATCTATTTCAGGGCGTACCCAACCATTGTGCTGGGTGACCTCTAAAAGCCTCGGCATTTCAAAATACCTTCGTCTTGCATCCGCTTCCGGAGGGATAACCACCCTTGAACGCTTCCCGGATTCCCTCGAGAGCAGGGCTGAGCCTATAGCCTCCATATGAAGGTAGTTTTCAGGGACGATTACACCTACCTCATGACCATTCCTTTGGGACACTACCTCGTTAAGGGCCTTTGATATGGCGCTATTGGCACTAACCCCGCCAATAAAATAGATTGGCTCCTTAAAGGGGCCTTTCTGAAGTGATACCACCATTCGGGCGACGCTTTCTGAGAGGGCTGAGAGCATCGCTGAGAGGGGAACGCCCTTCTGCTGCAGATGGATAAGGTCAGTCTTGGCAAAAACGCTGCACCTGGCCGCAATGCGCGGTGGGCTACCTTCATGCTCCATGGCGATGCGAGCGAAATCCTCCATGCTGATGCCAATCCTGTATGCCTGTTGCTCAAGGAACCTCCCGGTGCCTGCGGCGCAGAGTGGGTTTGATGCCACCTTCCACGGTTTCCTGAGCCCGTCCTCCAGCTCAATGACGAGAGAGCTCTGTCCACCAATTTGTATGATAGTCTTTAAATCGGGATGGTAGTGAAGAAGCCCCGAGGCGATCGCCAGTGAACTGCTGTATTCCAGCCAGTTGAGCTCTTCAGGTATCACGCTCCTGCCGGTCCCGGAGACAGCAGCGGAGACGATTTCCTCAAGCTCGAACCTCTTATTTAGCCTTGAAAGAAGAGATATAACCGCAGCGTTTGGACTGGAGGTGATCTTCTCAGCATCAAGCTCAACTATACTGGAGCCCTCATCTATGAGGGCAAGTTTGGTGTTGACCGAGCCGATGTCTATACCTAAGAAATACCCCATATCCACAGGATTATAACACATATTGCAATGGAGTGCAGGGTATGGTTCTGCTCGGCTATGGTGGACAGCTATGATTAGAATGTTTGTACTTGCCTTAAAACGTCTGAGGAAATTAGTGCCAAGGTTTTATCACGGTAGCCAGGTAGGTTTTACCTATAAGGCACGCTTGGTAGGATGGCGCAGAATACCTCCACTGTCATTGTTGCCATACCTGACAGGGGATGAAATACGACTATATCTCTCTTTGAAACCGTTACATGAAGGGGGAGAGTGGCAAGCAGGCATATTGCAAATAGAGCCTCCAGACTTATCTAAAGATGATCCTCTAGTTGTAATATCCAACTCCGTCTTTGCGTTTATCGAATTCGAGAAATGGCCATTGTCGAGCCCGACACCTCCAGAATATTAATTTCCTATGGGTAGATGGTGGTCGAGGGCTTTATCTTTGAAAGGTGGATACGCTTTGGGCAACCTGGCGATTTTAGATGCACTTTAATTTTCCAAAATGTCATTGACGATAAAGTCGAGCAAACATCTCCGATACCTATAGCCAATATTGAAGTAGTATCAAGAGGGCCCTTTTTAACAAACATACTTATGGGGGGATTTATTACTATACTTGCTATCACAGCAATTATTTTGCATGCAGTCTGCTAAGGAGTCAACCATAATTGAGGAGAACCCAGGCTGGAGGGGACGCCTTCACTTTTCCCCATCAACATGGTATACTCATCAGCATGAAAATCCTTTTAGTCCAACCAAACGCTAGTGAGACGATAGTTGGCTTCGGCTCCATGGCTCAGACTGAGCCCCTTGCCCTGGAGATAATCGCAGCCTCTGTCCCTGAGCATGAGGTCAAGATATTAGACCTCCGCTTCGACCCCTCCCTCGGTTCCACCATCTCGTCCTTTGGCCCGAGTCTTGTTGGGGTTACCGGCTATACCCCAGATGTGCCGATGATGCTCGATATATGCCAGAGGATTAAATCGCAGGACAGGGATATAATGACCGTTGTTGGGGGGTATCACGCCACCCTTTGCCCCCAGGACTTTGACCGCGACTTCGTGGACGCGATCGTAATGGGGGAGGGTGAAATCACCTTCAGGGAGCTTGCAGATGCCGTGGAGAGGGGTCGTGACCTTGGCGAGATCGAGGGCATCGCCTATCGGGAAAGCGGAAAGCAGGTGACAAACCCTCAGAGGGAAATGGCAACCTCTCTCAACAGCCTTCCCCTCCCCTCCCGCCACCTGGTGGACCACTACCGTGAGCAATACCACCTCCACTTCTGGGAGAGCCCTTACTCTATAGAGACCTCCCGTGGTTGCCCCTATCACTGCTACTTCTGCGCCGTATGGAGGTTTCACCGTGGAAAGTGCCGCTTCAGGAGCCCGGAGCTTGCCCTCGAGGATATAAGGATGACGAGGTCAAGGAACATCCTTTTTGTCGATGATAACTTCCTCCAGGACGTGAGGCGTGCCGAGAGGATGTATGAACTCATAAGGGCCGAGGGGATGGAGAATGAATACTGGATCCAGGCCCGCTCCGATAGCATCGTTAAGAGGCCCGACCTGATAGAGAAGTGGGCCAGTATAGGGCTAAAGACGGTGCTTATTGGCCTTGAGAAGGCCAGCGATGAGGAGCTCGCCTCCATCGATAAAAGGACATCGGTTAAGACCAATGAAAGGGCAATGGAGATACTGAGGGAGAACGGCGTGGATATCTGGGGGGCATTCATAGTTGGCCCAGAGTGGACCAGGAGTGACTTTGATGCCCTCATCGACTATGTTCTCCGAATGGAGATCACCGTCCCCCAGTTCACCGTGCTAACCCCGATCCCGGGGACTGCCTTCTTCCAGGAGAAGCACGAGGAGCTCACCACCCATAACTACCAGGTCTTCGATTTCCTCCACAGTGTGCTGCCAACGAAGCTCCCCATTGAGGAGTTCTACTCCAATATGGCGAGGCTCTATTCCAGCACAACGATGGGAAGGAGGGAGCTGATGCGGAGGGTGAGATCGGGTGAGATCTCGCCCCAATCCCTCAAGAGGCTAAAGGAGATATTAAAGGAGCTGACAAACCCACAGGCATATCTGAGGGGCAGCCAGATAGCCTGGGAGCACCCTCATGGATAGCCGCGTTGTCGTGACCGGGATGGGGGCGATAAGCCCCGTGGGGCTTGACATTCAATCGATGTGGCAGGGGCTCATCTCGGGAGAATCAGGTATCGATTATATCACTCACTTCGACCCTGAGTCCTTTGAGAGCAAGATTGCCGCTGAGGTCAAGGGTTTTGACCCTCTCGCCTACCTTGATCGCAAGGAGGCACGCCATACAGACCGTTTTGTCCAGCTAGCAATTGCGGCAAGCCTCCAGGTGGTGGGGCAGGGGGGGCTCAAGATCGAAGCGGAAAACGCCAACGATATCGGGGTCATTATCGGGAGCGGCATTGGTGGCATCGCCACCCTGTCCGAGCAGGTCAGGGTTCTCCAGGAGAGGGGCCCAGATCGGGTAAGCCCCTTCCTCATCCCAATGATGCTCACCGATACCGCTTCAGGGCAGGTCTCTATTATATTGGGGGCCAAGGGGCCAAACTACTGCACCACCTCATCCTGCTCAAGCGGGGCCGATGCCATCGGCAATGCCTTTGAGACCATCCGCCGCGGTGACGCCCAGGCGATGGTCTGCGGTGGGACTGAGGCAGCGATAACACCGATAGGTGTTGGTGGCTTCTGTGCGGCAAGAGCCCTCTCCACAAGGAACCATGATCCCAAGAGGGCGTCTCGCCCCTTCGATGTCGAGCGAGACGGCTTCGTCATCGGGGAGGGGGCAGCCGTTATCGTCCTGGAGAGCCTCCAGTTTGCCAAAAGGAGGGGTGCCAATATAATCGCTGAGATGTTGAGCTACGGGGCAACCAGCGATGCCTTCCACATCACCCAGCCCTCGGAGGGCGGGGAGGGAGGGGCGAGGGCCATGATGACAGCCCTTAAGAAGGCAGGGCTGAGGCCCGAGGATATCGATTACATCAATGCCCATGGAACCTCAACCCCGCTAAATGATAAGAGTGAGACCCTGGCCATAAAGTCCGTTTTCGGCGAATATGCCTACCATATCCCGATAAGCTCCACAAAATCGATGATGGGCCATCTACTGGGGGCTGCCGGGGCTATCGAGGCGGTTATATCCATACTCACCATTCAAAATGGGGTGATCCCGCCAACAATAAACCTCACCAACCCCGACCCCGATTGCGACCTGGACTATGTCCCTAATGAAGCCCGAAGATTTGAGGTAGGGACCGTCCTCTCCAACTCATTCGGATTCGGCGGGCACAACTCATCCCTCATATTCACCAGATACTCAGGGGGATAAGCTTGAGCCACTTTCACTGGAACATCCTCCCCACTCCCCCAGCCGAGCAATTCTCCAGGATAAAAGACCTCCCCCCTTTGATGGTTCAACTACTCTACAATCGTGGAATAAAAACCCCTGAAGAGGCTGAATCATTCCTGAGCGCCGATGAGTGGCTCTCGGGAGACCCCATGCTACTGCCCGATATGGAAAAGGCAGTGGCAAGGCTCTACCGGGCACTGCTCTCCGGCGAGGAGATCGCTATATATGGGGACTTCGATGCCGATGGAGTTTCTGCCACGGCTCTACTTGTCCAGGCCCTCTCCTCCATTGGGGGGAGGGTGACCCCATACATACCCCACCGCATCGAGGAGGGCTACGGCCTCAATACCGTTGCTCTGGAGGGCCTCTCAAAAAGGGGGGTGAGCCTGGTCATCACCGTTGATTGCGGCATATCGGACATCGATGAGGTGAAACAGGCTCAAAGGATGGGGCTTGACATAATCATCACCGACCACCACTCTATCCCCCCCGAGCTCCCCCCGGCAGTGGCAAGTGTGAACCCGAAGCGAGCTGACTCAAACTATCCATTCCTCGACCTGGCCGGGGTCGGGGTTGCCCTAAAGCTCTTCCAGGGTCTCCTCAAGAGCCTTGGCCGGGAAGACGATGTCGACTATCTCCTCGACCTTGTCGCCCTGGGAACCGTCACCGATAAGGTCCCCCTCGTGGGAGAGAACCGCTATCTGGTTAAGCGAGGGCTTCGGGTATTAAACAACACAAACAGGCCTGGACTTCTGGAGATGGCCTTCCTCTCCGGCGCCAGGATGGGGAGGCTGGATACAGAGAGCATATCGTGGACCCTTGGGCCCCGTCTCAATGCTGCGGGGAGGGTGGACCGTGCCATTACCAGCTATAAGCTTCTGGTGGCCAGCTCTTTTGATGAGGCCAAGGAGCTCGCTTTGCTTTTAGAGGAGAAGAATGCAGAGCGCCAAAGGCTAACCGAGGAGGTTATCGCGAGTGCGAGGGGAAAGCACCTCGCCACCTATGTCGATTCACCCCTGATCATGGTCTCAGGTGAGGACTATCCCGCAGGGGTGGTAGGGATCGCCGCCGGAAGGCTGGCCGATGAGTTCCATCGCCCAACTATTGTGATCGAGCAAGGCCAGGAGGTGAGTAGGGGGAGTGCCAGGAGCATACCTGAGTTCGACATCGTCTCAGCACTCAGGGATTCAAGCGACCTCCTGACCCGCTTCGGGGGCCACCCATTGGCGGCCGGCTTCACCCTGCCCACCTGTAATATATCATCCCTTCACCAGCGCCTCCTTGATATGGCGAGGAGAAAACTCGATGGGCTCGACCTCAGGCCTCAGATCACGATAGATG
Organism: Dehalococcoidia bacterium; assembly: GCA_030642645.1. Lineage (GTDB taxonomy): Bacteria > Chloroflexota > Dehalococcoidia > E44-bin15 > DAOWNJ01 > DAOWNJ01. Next base: position 15,581 of record DAOWNJ010000003.1, read on the forward strand.
CCGAGATGCCACTTTCATCCTTAAGCGGGAAGACCATCAGGATGCTTAATGCCCTCTCTCCCTATGGGTATGGCAACCCTCCGCCGACATTCCTCACAAGAGGGGTGAATGTAATTGAATGTCGCAGCGTTGGCGGCAGAGGGGAGCACCTGAGGCTAAGGCTACAGGATGGCGAGGTGCGTTGGCACGGGATCGGGTTCAGGCTGGGGCAATTTATAGGGGAGGTGAGAGCTGAGCTCGACATCGTCTATAACATAGAGGTCGATGAGTGGGCGGGAGGCGAGATGCTGGAGCTTAACATCCTTGACTTTCAGCCGAGCGCATCGCAAGGCGGGGCCTGAGGAGGGGCTCGGCAGGCTTTAGCCCTGATCTGTGCCATTCCCCTGTGCCGGCCTCAGCAGATCGACATCAGGTTCTATCCGAGCCGAAACCCAGCGCGTTTTAAAGACCAGGAATGGAATGGTGATAGCCAGAACCATGAGCGCTATAAGCTGCCCCTCCATGATGCCATCGAAGACCGGAACCGTGTCCCCGCGCAGAAACCTGACCCCGAAGGTGCCGATGGAATACAGGGCTAGATAGAGTGCAAATAGCGACCCCTTTGGTCGCAGGTGGCCTCTGAAGACCAGGAATAGGATTGCAAATACAGCGAGGTCCCAGAGTAGCTCATACGCCTGGGTGGGGTGAATCGGAATGTTTTTGGGGGCCAGGCTATTGGGACTGGTATAGATGAAACCCCAGGGAAGGGAGGTTGGCTTTCCATAGCAGCAACCATTTATGATGCAGCCGATTCTGCCCACGGCCTGCGCCAGTATGATTCCCGGTGCGATGAGGTCGGCAAGCGGTGAAAAGGGCACCCGGTGAAGCCTGGTGTATATCCAAAGCCCCAGTACTCCGCCTAGGATGGCCCCAAAGATGGTCATCCCCTCAAGGCCTATGATCTGTCCTGGGTTGGAGGTGTAGTAGCCCAGATTATCGAGAACATGAAGTAGCCTGGATACGACTATTCCGAAGGGGAGGGCCCACAGGGCACCGGTGAGGATGAAGCCCCATGTTAGCCCGGCTCTGGAGCCTGCTCTCCTGACCCACAGGATAATGACCAGGACAGCAAGCACGACGAATATCCCATACCATCTTATGGAGAGAGAGCCGATGTAAAAAAGGATGGGGTCTATCCCTATCGTAAGCAATGTCTAGACCTTCAAGGCATTCTAAGGGCAGGATAAAGCCGATGTCAACAAGGATGCGTCTTCAAGACTGCTTTTTAGCCGAGGTTATGTTATAATGCTAAAGGTTTTTTTCCCTCGACTCTAGTAAAGGAGCTGACGATGAAAGACCAGATCAGTAGCTTCCTGAATCACCTCTCTATCGAAAAGGGCTTCTCTGAGAACACTATCTCCGCCTATCGGAATGACCTTCATCAGCTTCAAGCCTTCGTCCAGGAGCAAGGTGTTGACCCTGAGTGGACAGATGTGGATCGCCCCTTTCTCATCAACTACATCCTCAACCTTAAGGAAAGGAACTACGCCCCGGCCACGGTGGCGAGAAAGGTTGCAGCAACAAAGTCCTTCTTCAGCTTCCTTTTATCCGAGGGGGGGATTGAAAAAGACCCGACCGAGAACCTCAGCTCGCCAAGGGTGGGTAAATCACTGCCCAGGCCAATCTCTACCTCTGAGATACAGAGGCTCCTGGATGAGCCAGCAAAGCTTTCCACCCCGGAGGCGAAGAGGGACGGGGCGATGTTCGAGCTTCTTTATGCCAGCGGGATGAGGGTGAGCGAGCTTACCTCCCTCACCATTGATGAGATAAACCTCGATGCGGGTTATGTGCGCTGCTTTGGAAAGGGGTCGAAGGAGCGAATCATCCCCATCCACCAGAAGGCAATCGAGGCCGTTAGAGAATATATCCTGGAGGCCCGCCCCATCCTGCTTCGAAACGATGAGGAGAGGGCGCTATTCCTCAATCGTCGTGGCGGCAAACTTACAAGGCAGGGCTTCTGGAACATCATTAAGGGCTATGCTAGCAAAGCTCAGCTTGGCACAGAGGTCACCCCGCACACCATCCGCCACAGCTTCGCCACCCATATGTTGAGGGGTGGTGCTGACCTTCGTTCGGTTCAGGAGCTACTGGGACACGCCAATATCTCGACAACCCAGGTATATACCCACCTCACCAGCGAACATGTCCGCCAGACCTATGAGAGATCGCACCCAAGGGCAAAGGAATAATGGCCAATAAATCACAGAGGAAAAAGAAGGCCCAGAGGAGGTCCCAGCCGCCCCGCCCCCAGGTGAGGGCTGGACAAATGGATAGCTCCTTAAACAGTCGAGCCTCAAAAGCCTCCCCAACCACACCCGAGCCGGCGAAGCATGGCCCAGCCAGGCAGATCGCCCCCAGCTACGAATATGTCGGCCATGAGATGAGGAAGATCAGCATCATAGCCGGCTCAATGATTATCATCCTCATCATCCTCACCTTCGTTCTGTAATAAGGGGTAGCTATGAAAGAAGGCTTCGAGGAAAGGCTAAAGGCATTGCCCACAAGGCCCGGGGTCTATCTATTCAGGGATGAGCGGGGCAATGTCATCTATGTGGGCAAGGCATCAAGCCTCAGAAACCGGGTGAGGTCCTATTTCGGAGCCCCCCAGACCCTTTCGACGAAACACCAGAGGATGGTGAGGAGGACAAGCGACTTCGATTTCTTCATCACCGATTCCGAGCAGGAGGCGATACTCCTTGAGTCGAACCTGATAAAGAAGCTCCGCCCTCGCTATAATGTCAGACTCAAGGACGACAAGACATTCCCCTACCTCAAGATAGACACCAGAGAGGACTGGCCAAGGGTCTACATCACAAGGAGGCTTGAGGGGGATGGGAGCCGATACTTCGGCCCTTTCGCCAGCGCCGGCTCCATCAGGAAGACAATGAGCCTCCTGAGGAGGCTATTCCCCTTCAGAACCTGCACCAGAACCATAACTGGAAACGACCCCAGGCCCTGCCTCGACTACTATATCCACCGCTGCCTGGGACCATGTATCGGCCGAGTCACCAGGGAGGAATACCAGAGTGTGATAGACCAGGTCATCCTATTCCTCGAGGGGAGGCAGGAGCAGGTTATAAGGGAGCTGAGGGATGGGATGGAGGCCGCATCAGAGGGGCTCGATTTTGAGCGTGCTGCCACTCTTCGCGACCAGATCAAAGCCATTGAGAGCATAGGTGAACGCCAGAAGATAACATCCCTCTCCGGAGAGGACGAGGATGTCATCGCCTACGAGCACTCTAAAGACCAGGCATATGTTGAGGCATTCTTTATCAGGGGCGGGAAGCTCATCGGCAGGGAGCACTTTATCCTGGAGGGAACACAGGATGAGGAGCCTGGTCAGATCATGACCAGCTTCATAAAGCAGTTCTACGGTTCGTCCCCTTATATACCGCCCTTAATTCTGCTTCAGAACCCTGCCGATGAGATGGGGGTGATCCAGGGCTGGCTCCAGACCAAGAGGGGCGCCAGGGTAAGGCTCCAGGTGCCTAAAAGGGGCGAAAAAAAGAGGCTTATCGAGATGGTTGCTGAGAATGCAAGGCAAGGGCTGGAACAGCTCAAGGTAAAGCAGCTCTCCGCCCCCGATAGCCTTGCCCAGGCACTTGAGGAGCTCCGGGAAAGCCTCTCCCTCCCCAGAATCCCGAGGAGGGTTGAGTGCTACGACATATCAGACATCGGCGGCACATCGGCGGTTGGGAGCATGGTTGTTTTTGAGGATGGACGCCCCAAATCATCCCACTACCGCCGCTTCCGCATAAAAACCGTCGAGGGCATTGACGACTACGCCATGATCCAGGAGGTCCTGAGGCGCCGCTTCAAGCATGCTGCCTCCGCTGGAGATGGATGGGCAATTACCCCTGACCTTGTGCTTATAGACGGAGGAAGGGGACACCTGAACGCCGCATTAGAGGTAATGGAGGAGCTTAAGATCGACTCAGTCCCCGTTGCCAGTATCGCAAAGGAGAACGAGGATATATTCGTCCCTCATATCCAGAAGCCCATCTCCCTCCCCCCCACCTCCCCGGCCCTGTATCTTCTAGAGAGGATCAGGGATGAGGCCCACCGCTTCGCCCTCCTCTACCACCGGAGGGTAAGAAGTGGGGAGGCATTCGCCTCGGCGCTCGACGCTGTCCCCGGCATCGGCCCAAAGAGAAAGAAGGCGCTTCTGAGGCGCTTTGGCTCATTGAGGGGGATAAAGGAGGCACCAATAGATGAGGTGGCGGCGGTGACAGGGATGACGCGCTCACTTGCGGAGAGGGTTAAGGAGTATATATAATCTTTGCTAAAACCAGTTAACGGAGGTTGCCAAATGAAGAAGGCGCTTGAGGATATAAAGGTATTAGAGGTAGCCCAATATATGGCGGGCCCAATGTGCCCGAGAGAGCTCAGCGAGATGGGGGCTGAGGTCATCAAGGTGGAAGTGCCGGGAATTGGAGACATGATGAGGGTGATGCCCCCCATGGCTGATGGCCAGTCCTATATGTTCACGCTTCTGAATGTTAATAAGAAGAGCATCACCCTTGACCTGAGGAAGGTGAAAGGGGTAGAGATATTCAAGGAGCTGGTAAAGAGGGCCGATGTGGTCCTGGAGAACCTCGCCCCGGGGGTGATGGCCAGTATGGGTGTCGGCTACGAGACACTGAAGGAGGTAAACCCCAGGATAATATACTGCTCGGTCACCGGGTTCGGTCAGTATGGCCCTTATAGCTCTTTTACCGCCTTTGATCCGGTGATTCAGGGTGCCGGAGGGATAATGAGCGCCGCTCAGAAGCCGGGCTCTCCCCCTCAGTGGATGCCTGTAGCTGTTGCCGATTTCATTGGGCCACTCTATGCTACTATTGGCATTCTGGAGGCTCTACACTATAGAGATGTGACCGGGGAGGGGCAGGCAGTGGACATTTCCATGCAGGATGGGATATGGTCTCTGGTCTCCTATACCTATTTACCAGAATACTGGCAGGAAAAGGTTGGCATTCCCGAGGAGGAAGGTCTGGCCAGTATTATCGATCTCATGAGGCCCCTCAAGACAAAGGATGGATACATTGTAGTTGCACCAGGAACCCCACAGCAGCAGGTCAACATGCTGAGGGCGATGGGGGAGGAGGCCCACGAGCCAGAGGTTGGAGGCCCCGAATTTATCAAAGATTTCGTCGTATTGATGGAGACATGGGCCCCAACCAAAACGACAAACGAAGCCCTGGAGGCGCTGAGGGGGTATCGGGTGCCCAGCGGCCCGGTTTTAGGGGGGAAAGAACTGGTAAATGACCCTCATCTTCAGGCCAGGGGGATGACAGTCGAGGTTCCTGGCTCTGCAGGTAGCGAAGGCACAGGGGCTCTGGTACCCGGGGTGGTGGTGGTGAAGCTCTCCCGCTCACCCGGAAAGATTGAAGCCACCTCCCCACTTCTGGGGCAACACAATGAGGAGGTCTACAGCCAGCTTCTCGGCTTTACCAAGGAGGACATTGAAAAGCTAAAGGAAGAAGGGGTGATATGATATTGCAAGGGGGATGGGGATGACCAACCCCCTTGCTGAG
>DAOWNJ010000047.1 GCA_030642645.1 Dehalococcoidia bacterium
CAGGGCTACCAGCTCATCGCCGGCATCGATGAGGTTGGGCGTGGCCCTCTGGCAGGGCCGGTTGCTGCCGCTGCCGTTATCCTGCCTGAAAAGCTGGATGCCCCCTGGATGAGCCTTGTTCGAGACAGCAAGAAGCTTACCCCAAAAAGGCGAGAGTTCCTCTCAGCCAGGATTTATGAGGAGGCGATTGCCACCGGAATCGGGGAGGTTCCACCGGAGGCTATCGATTCCTCAGACATCGTTAGGGCAACCAGGCTGGCAATGCGCCTCGCCTTGGAAGACCTCCCCTCCCCTCCTGATTTCCTCCTCATCGACTATGTCAGGCTTCCTGAGGTTGGCCTGCCCCAGAAAAACATTACCCGCGGCGATAACCTCTCCCTCTCCATCGCCGCCGCCTCCATCATCGCCAAGGTGAGAAGGGATAGCCTCATGGTAGAATACGATAGCCTCTACCCTGGCTATGGTTTTGCCCGAAATAAGGGCTATGCCACACGGGAGCATCTGGAAGGTCTCAGGCGACTGGGCCCCTCCCCAATCCACAGGAGGTCATTTGCCCCGGTTCGGGAGCTCGTCAGGGCAGATCTTTGGGCTTGGGTGGTCGAGCAAAGAAGGAGAGCACCAGGCCTACCCCAAGGAGAGCGGTCACTATAATGAACCACAGGGTATAACTGCCAGTAGCCTCACGGACAATACCAGCAAGGGGGGCGGCAGTTGCGCCGATGATGGTAGTAATAGGCATGGTCCACCCTATAATCTGGGCATAACTGGTGCGCCCATAATATGCCCCGATGAGAGTGGGGAGGGCGGGGATAATCGCCCCATAGCCGATACCGAGGAGCGCAGCGAACAGGTAGATCATGGCAAGGGAGGTAGTTGTCATAAGAATGGCCATGGCAATAATCATCAAACCGAGGTAGATAGCAGCTAGATGCCTCACCTCGAATCTCATGGCCAGGAAACCAGTACCAAGCCTGCCGATTATACTCATCCCTGGAAGTAGGCCCAGGACAAAGGCCGCTATTGCCCCTGGGAAGAGTAGGTCATTCTCCAGGTAGTTCACCAGATGCCCTGTCATTGTGCTCAGTGCGAACATCTGGACGGCCATAACTGCTACCATCAACCATATAGCTGGCGTTCGCAGGGCATCACCTGTTTTCCAGTCTATCGGTGTCTGATAGACCCTCGAAGGTGCCACGCTTGATTCTTCCACCGCTACCCCTACCATCCCATCGGGGACCTGGCCCATGTCCTCAGGTCTGTTTCTTATGAGGAGACCACCGATAATTACAGAGAGAACCAGGAGTATGCCACCCAAGAAGACCCAGGCGAGTCTCCACCCCACGCTTGAGATCAGCATGTTGGTCAGCGAAGGGCCTGCAAAACCACCTATCGCTCCTGCAGCAACGATCAGGGATATTGCCAGTGACCTCCTCTTCATAAACCAGTTATTGGCTATAGTTGTGGCTGGTATAAACATCCCGAATCCCTGTCCCAGTCCCACAAGGACACCGAAAAAGAGGTAGAGCTGCCAGGTCTCATTGACGAAGTATATCCCGGCGAGTCCCAACGCTGTTACAAGGTTGCCGATGATTATGTTTTTCCTGGCTCCAAACCTCGCAATAGAAAAGCCAATCAAGGGGCCAACTACGCCCATAAGCACCATGAACAATGTAATTACCCCTGTTACTGCAACTAGACTTGAGTGAAGCTCCACACATAATACAGGGATGAATACGCCAATCGAATAAAAACAGCAGCAACAGCCACAGAAGTAGACCAGCATCGCCCCAACAAGCGCCCACCACCCGTAGAACCCCTTTCTGGATGTAGCCATTCAACACCTCTACATCCAGACTAACACCACTCCTTTCTAGAGTCAAACCAATCGCTTGCTATGAAAGTCTGCTGAGATTATAATAGCAAGGTGGGCATGCTCGATCGCCGAAAGCTGGGCTCCCTGGGGGAGAATGTGGCCCTGAGGCATCTGGAGGGGCTTGGATACAAGATTCGGGAGAGAAATTATCGCTCAAGGGAGGGCGAGATCGACATCATTGCCGAGAAAGGGGACTACCTCGTCTTCGTGGAGGTGCGAACAAGAAGCAGTTCCTCCTTCGGCACGCCTGAGGAGTCGATAACCCCATCAAAGGGGGAGAGGCTCATCACCCTTGCCCAGGGCTACCTCCAGAGCCATAGCGACCCCCCCCCATACTGGCGCATCGACGTGGTGGCAGTGGAGATGGGAAGAGGGGGAAGGGTGAGGCGAGTGGAGATCATAGAGAATGCCATATGTTAAATCTCGCATTTACCTGTTTAGTGAGATGTGTTAAAATTAGCGCAAAACAATGAGATGAGGGTTTTATGCCAATCTATGAATATCGATGCAACAACTGCGGACGCAAGGTCTCCCTCCTCATACGAGGGTCCTCCAGTGAACCTGTCTGCACTGCTTGCGGGAGCAAGGAGCTCTCCAGGCTCTTCTCTACATTCGCTATGAAAAGGCCAGATACCGCTGTTTACGATGACATCCTCTCCGACCCCTACTTGATGAGGGGGCTCAAGGAAAATAACCCCCGTGCCCTCGCCAAGTGGTCGAGGAAAATGAGTGATGCTATGGGGGAGAAGCGGGACGGACTATCGGAGGAGTGGCTGGGGAGGATGGAGCACGGGCAAATGCCTAGCCAGCAGGAGATCAGCAAGGCCCAGGAGGAATACCTATCCAAGGAGCCTGAGTAGCCATGCCTATATATGAGTTTCGCTGTCAGGCATGTAATGCAAAATCGAGCATCTTTGTGAGGAGTATCCAAAACCCCATATCTCCAACCTGTCCTTCTTGCGGCTCATATAACCTGGTCCGCATCATGTCGAGCTTCACCAGTCCCAGACCATACGATGCACGCCTCGAGGACCCCTGCCACCCCAGCCCGGACTATGATAGAGACCCTCGAAATATTGGAAGATGGGCTGAGAAAAGGCTCGGGGACCTTGGCGTAGATATGTATAGCGAGGAGTACCATAACGCATTCTCTGAGGTCAGGGACATGATTGAAGCCGCAAGGGAAGGGGAGATGCCAGAGACAATCAAGGACATCATAGATTGATGCGCACCATCGATGCCAACCTCAACCGAATCGGGGAGGGACTTCGCCTTCTTGAGGATGTGGCCCGCTTTAAGCTAAATGATAGGGAGCTCTCGGAGAGACTGAAAAAGATGAGGCATGAGCTCGCCGCGGATGATATCACCCTAAAGGCCAAGCTCCTCTCTCAAAGAGACCCAGGGAGTGATGTTGGTGCCTCTATCGAACTCCCGGACGAGCTCAAGAGGGCTGACCTTGCCTCCATCATCATAGCTAATTCCAGGAGGGTTGAGGAATCGCTCCGGGTTGTGGAGGAGCTCTCAAAGCTTCCTGAGGTTGAGCTTGATAGCTCAAGGTTCAAAGAGGCAAGATTTGCCCTTTATGAGATAGAGAAAACCCTGGTCGGGAGGCTCATCCGCCACGATAAATCGACGAGGATTCGGGGGCTATATGTCATAATAGACCCCCAGGCCATAAAGGGGCATGATGAAGGGGAGGTAGCCTCTCAGGCGATTCGGGGTGGGGCGGGGGTAATCCAGCTCCGTGATAAGAGCCACACCAGGGGAGAGATACTCCAAATAGCCAAAATGCTAAAAGGGGTCTGTGATGAGCGGGGAGCCCTTTTCATCGTCAATGACTACCCCGATATCGCCCTGGCATCCGATGCCGATGGGGTTCACCTTGGCCAGAGCGATATGCCTGTCCCAGAGGCGAGGAGGATATTACCTATAGATAAGATCATTGGCTACTCCACAGCAACCCTGGGTGAGGCCCTGGGGGCCGAGGCCGATGGTGCTGATTACATCGCTATCGGCTCCATATACCCCACTACCTCGAAGGAAGGAGCCAGGCCGGCGGGACTCGGGACACTCCTTCAGGTCAGGAACAGGGTATCCCTACCCATCGTCGCCATCGGCGGCATAGATGAGGGCAATGTTCATGAGGTGGTGAGAGCAGGGGCAGACTCTGTTGCCGTCATCAGCGCCATCTCCAGGGGGGATGTGGAAGGGACAGTCAGAAGACTGGTAGAAAGGATAGATGAAGAGACCGAACGAACGGCTAGAAGTTATCGCTGAAAGGGTGCGCGCCAGCTTCTCGGCAAAGGACATTGCCCGAGAGAGGGCATTGAGGCTAAGTCGGGAGGTTATTCGACACTCTTCCATTGCCATCAGAGCAATTCACCGTGGTGAATACGACAATGCCAGGATCACCATAAAGTCCACCAGGGACCTTCTGAGCGAGGTGAGTGAGGCCCTGTCAGAGTACCCCGACCTCCTTCACTCCGGGTTTATCCATGATGCTCAAAAGGAGTATGCCGAGGCATGCACCACCCTGGCCCTTGTAGTCGGCGAAGAGCTTCCTGACCCCGATGAGCTGTCTGTTAGCTATGCCGCCTATCTCAATGGCCTTGGCGAGGCAGCGGGGGAGCTCCGCCGCCACCTCCTCGATATCATAAGAAGGGGGGAGTTCACACGCTCGGAAGAGATACTCACCTCTATGGATGACATCTACAGCGTGCTGGTAACTATAGACTTCCCCGATGCCATAACCAGCGGCCTGAGAAGGACGACCGACATGGTGCGGGGGGTCATGGAGAGGACCCGCAGTGACCTGACCATATCACTGAAGCAGAGAGAGCTCGAGGAGATGCTCAAAGCCTTTCAGGATACCCTGGGCGGGGGGTTATAGATAAATAGCCCCCTTCTTTCTCGCCAAATCTAAACTACGGAGGCGTCTGTGTTCTTCACCTACATACCGATTATAGCAGGGGTTATGGCCATCGGCCTTGCCCTTTACTTTGTCCGGGATGTATTGAGGCAGGACCAGGGGACCCAGCTTATGATAGAGATATCAGAGGCGGTAAAGGAGGGTGCCCTGGCCTTTCTGCACCGTGAGTATGGGGTGCTTATAGTATTTGTGGTGGTGGTGGCCATAATCCTCGGGGTGGTTCTCGGTGGATGGGTGGCACTGGCTTTCATCTTCGGTGCCATCTGCTCTATGGGTGCCGGATATGCCGGGATGAATATGGCCATCAGGGCCAATGCCAGGACCTCAGCGGCAGCCAGGGAGAGCCTGAACCAGGGGCTCAAGGTCTCATTCCGCAGCGGGGCGGTGATGGGGATGTGCGTTGTCGGGATAGGGATGCTGGGACTCGCCATCCTTTACTTTGCTTTCCATAATAGCCCTGACTTTCTCAAGATCATCCCTGCCTATGGCTTTGGTGCCTCAGGGGTGGCGCTATTTGCCAGGGTTGGCGGCGGTATCTTTACCAAGGCGGCAGACGCCGGGGCCGACCTTGTAGGGAAGGTGGAGAAGGGGATCCCTGAGGACGACCCCAGGAATGCCGCTGTTATCGCTGACTTCGTCGGCGATAACGTTGGCGATGTCGCCGGAATGGGCGCTGATCTGTTTGAGTCCTATGTCGAGTCGATAATCGCCACCATGACGCTGAGCGCGGTGGCGGTAGCCTTCGGGCTCGCCTCAGGAGACGAGGTTGCCTGGTATCTGCCGATGCTGGTGGCGGCGGGGGGGGTAGTTGCCTCCATCATCGGGGTGTTTCTGGTAAGGGTAGGGGAGAAACCTGAGATAGGGGCGCTGCTCACCGCCCTTCGTCGCGGGACATTCTCCGCCTCGATACTCACCGCAGCCTTCGCCGCCATTACAGTCTACTTCCTCGGCGCCAGCTGGGGGATATTGTGGGCTATCCTCGCTGGCCTTGTTGCCGGGGTATTGATCGGGGAGAGCACCAACTATTTCACGTCCTATGCCTACTCGCCAACGCGCAATATCTCAGAGGCATCGGAGACCGGGGCGGGCCCAACGATAATCAGGGGGTTCGCCAACGGACTCATGAGCACCCTATTCCCGGTCCTGCTGGTGGTCATCGGGGTAGTCATTGCCTACCGCTTCGCTGGCTTCTATGGTGTGGCTATCGCCGGCATCGGGATGCTATCGACACTGGGGATAACACTGGCCACCGACGCCTATGGTCCGGTGGCGGACAACGCTGGAGGGATCGTCGAGATGTCGGGGCTTCCACCCGAGATAAGGGCGAGGACCGATGCACTTGACTCCCTAGGCAATACCACAGCGGCAACAGGGAAGGGATTCGCTATCGGTGCTGCTGCCCTCACCGCCCTCGCCCTGATGCTGTCCTACGCCAATGTAGTAGGGATCGTAAGCATTGAGGGTGGGGAGATTGTGTTTACTAATGCACAATGGATCACACTGCTCGACCCGGGGGTGATCGCAGGGCTTTTCATCGGGGTTATGCTCCCTGCCATCTTCTGCTCCCAGACCCTCACCTCTGTGGGCAAGACCACATCCCTTATAGTTGACGAGGTGCGCCGCCAGTTCCGGGAGATACCAGGTTTATGGGAGGGAACGGCGAGGCCTGAGTATGGGAAGTGTGTTGATATATGCACCAAGAGGGCATTGAGGGAGATGCTCGCCCCGGCCCTGATGGCGGTGATTGCCCCTATTGCGGTCGGATTTATACTGGGCAAATATGCCCTCGGTGGCTTTCTTCTTGGCGCAACAGCCAGTGGGTTCCTCCTGGCGATAACCATGGCCAATGCCGGTGGCTCATGGGATAACGCCAAGAAGTATATAGAGGCCGGAAATCTCGGTGGGAAGGGGTCAGAGGCACACAAGGCGAGTGTTATTGGCGATACCGTAGGTGACCCAATGAAGGATACCTCAGGGCCCTCCCTGAACATTATGATAAAGCTGATGGCGATTATATCTCTGGTTCTGGCCCCGGTTCTGGCAAACTTTGAGGGCTTTATCCACTGAGGAAAGGGTTCCACTTGCGCTCAACCCCGATGGTTGTCTGAGGCCCATGCCCGGGAAGGACGATGGTCTCGTCGGGGAGGGTCATTAGCTTTGTGTGGATGCTATTCATCAGCATATTGTAGCCTACGCCCTGGCCGGGGAAGTCCGTCCTTCCAATGCCGAAATTAAAAAGGGTATCCCCACTAAACACTACCCCTTCGCCGTAGAGTGAGATTCCACCCGGGGAATGCCCCGGGGTATGAAGCACCTTGAAGCGGAGCTCCCCGACCTCGACCACATCCCCCTCCCTGAGGAGGATGTCAGGCTTTGGAGGCGGCTGAAGAGAGCCACCGGTAAGTTTGCCAAAGACACCGGCCAGCCCTTGCATTGCCCCCATCATCCCCCCCATACCTTCCGCCTCAGCCTCATGGACAGCATACCTTGCCCCTGTCTCCTCCTTGACCTTTTTGAGCGCACCGACATGGTCGATGTGGGTATGGGTGGCTACAATGAGGATAATCTTCAGCCCAAGCCCCCCCACCTCCTCAATGATCTCCTTGGCATTGGAGCCGGGGTCGATGATCATCCCTTCCTTTGTCTTCTCGGAGCCCACGATAAAGCAGTTGGAGCCAAAAAAACCCAGGTCAATGGTTCTCAGGATCATCTC
>DAOWNJ010000028.1 GCA_030642645.1 Dehalococcoidia bacterium
CCATGCTGTTACCTCCAGCGAGTCAGGGATGGTATCGGGCATCACCGCCAGGGAGTGATAGCGGATGGCGGGAAAGGGGTTGGGAAGCCCGGCGAGGACTCCCTTACCGTTGTGATGGATAAGGGACGACTTGCCGTGCATGAGCTCGCCTGCCCGCTCAACAATAGCCCCGTAGCTATAGCCGATGCACTGGTGGCCGAGGCAAACACCAAGAATTGGGATAGTGGCCCCGAAGTGGCGGATGACCTCGTTTGAGATGCCCGCCCTATCGGGGGTGCCGGGGCCGGGGGAGATCACGATCCGCTGAGGCTTTAACTCCTCGATCTCACCGATGTTTACCCTGTCATTTCGCACCACCAGCACTTCCTCACCCAGTTCGCTAAGGTACTGGAACAGGTTATAGGTGAAGCTATCATAGTTATCTATCAGTAAAAGCACAATGCCTCCTATGGACTCTCCGCCTGCTCGATGGCTTTAAGCATGGCCTGGGCCTTGTTCAGGCACTCCTGATATTCACGCTCAGGCACGCTATCGGCAACAATGCCCGCACCAGCCTGCACATAGGCGGTGCCATTAGTCATTACAATAGTCCTGATAGTTATCGCTGTATCGAGGTTTCCAGAAAAGCTGAAATAGCCCACCGCTCCGGCATAAGGGCCTCTCTTATCCGGCTCCAGCTCGGCAATGATCTCCATGGCGCGGATTTTGGGCGCACCGGAGACTGTGCCCGCCGGGAAGCAGGCCCTCAAGGCATCAAACTGGGTGAGGCTGCTGCGCAGCTTACCCTGAACATGAGACACAAGGTGCATTACATGCGAGTAGCGTTCCACATCCATCACCTGGCTGACCTGGACAGTTCCAGGCTCGCTGACCCGCCCGATGTCATTTCGCCCCAGGTCCAGTAGCATGATGTGCTCGGCACATTCCTTCTCATCGCTGCGAAGCTCCTCCTCCAGGACCAGGTCTTCACATAGGTCGGCTCCACGAGGCCGTGTTCCGGCAATGGGATGGGTCGCCACCATCCCATCCTCTACCCTTACCAGCATCTCAGGTGAGGCACCGATGATTTGGCAGTTACCCATGTGAAGATAGTACATATAAGGCGACGGGTTGATGCTGCGCAGCGCCCGATAGATACCAAAGGGGCTGGCAGTGGTGGGTCGGCCAAGCCGCTGTGATAGGACCACCTGGATGATCTCACCATCGCAGATATATTCCTTCGCCTGGGACACCCTCCTTTCGAATTCAGCCTGGGAGAGATTGGAGGAGATGGGTGGTGGGGAGGACGGCATCGCGGTGGCTTTTCCACCTGAGCCTTGCTCCATAGGCTGGTTCAGTCTTTCCGCAAGACGGTCGATCTTTTCTACTGCCTTCAAATAGGCCACCTCAATGTCGCCATCGAGGCGAACATGGCTGACGATCTTGATCTTGTGGGTGAGGTGATCGAATACCAGCACGGTATCAGCAAACATGAAAATGGCCTCTGGCAAGCCCAGGGGGTCGAATTTGGGCGAAGGCAGCTCCTCGAAGTGCCTTGCCACCTCGTAAGCCAGATACCCTACCGCTCCGCCGTGAAAACGGGGCAGGCCGGGAATTGAAACCAGCCTGTATTTACTGACCTCCTCCTCCACCGCCAAAAGGGGGTCGCTGGAGGGTGGGGTGTTTTTTCCGCCTCCAGTTTGGAGTATCCGATAGGGCTCGGTGCCTATAAAGCTATAGCGTGCCAACCGCTCCCCACCCTCGACGCTCTCCAGGAGGAAGGAATAGTCGCCCTGAGCTACCTTCAGGTAGGCAGAGACCGGGGTCTCTAAATCGGCTCCAATCTCACGGTAGATGGGAACCAGGTTGCCGTGTTTCCCCAGCTTTTGAACCTCGCTTAATGTAGGATAATACATGGGATTTCACCCTCTTTAAATAAAAAACCCTTCGCCCTTAAGGGGCGAAGGGTTAACTCCGCGGTGCCACCCTTTTTAGCCGACCGACCCGATCTTCAATCAGCCATCTCTATCAGGTACGGAGACCTGGTCTCGATACCCTAGGCTCTGATAACGGTGCCAACTCCGGCAAAGCCTACTGCCTCTGATCAATCAGGGGGTTCGGTTTGCGGCTCCCGAGCCCATTCCCCCTCTGCGCCGATATCGGGCTTTCACCTTCCCCGACTCTCTGCGATCCCGCTTGAGGGGTATTCTTCTCGTTCGCAGCCTTTACTCTACCAAATTCTGCGGCATTCTAACAGACTGAAGGACCTTTGTCAATCGGTGAGGGGCGGACCAGAGCAGCTTCATGCCATAAGCGAAGTAGGACGAAAGATCAGCTCTATCTTGAGCCTCGACGAGCTACTGCTATATGTAGCTGACCTCCTCCGACATAGTCTCAATTATTACAATGTCAATATCTTTCTACTTTAATGAAGCACGGCGCTCGGTATGGGGCCTTATCTCCGGGGAGAGATGCCCCTTACCTGATGATGCAGAGGCTGCATTGCTACGCATCTGCCAGGAGTTGCTGGCCAATGTGAGAAAACATGCTCAGGCGAGCCGGGTAGATGTTAATCTGAATTTTGAAAGGCCAGCAGTTAGCTTGAGCATCCGTGATAACGGGGTTGGCTTTGAGCCCAGGGCCCTGCCCGAGGGCGCTTTTGGACTTGCAGGCATGAGGGAGCGCTCCCGCCTTCTGGGAGGGGAGTTTGTGGCGCAGAGCGAGAAGGTGAAGGGGACGTTGATACAAGTAAAGAAATAAGCTTCGCTGTGGAGCCCGGGGGTATATTCGGCTACCTCGGTCCCAACGGAGCGGGAAAGACCACCACTATAAGGGTCATCCTGGGGCTCTTCAAGCCCGATTCGGGCAAGGCCGTGGACGGGTGGGACGCAGTGGCCAAAGAAGTTAGATAAGAATTTATCCACACAGCGACTAACATGTCAAAGAACTGGTCATCTACCAAAGAGGAACAATGAGGTTAGGGGGGTCAAGAGAGCATGACGCGCGCATCGACGACCACATACCCCTTGTTTTGCTCCAAAGCTTTCACCGGATTGAGGTCTAGCTCTGCTATTTAGGGTAGGTCTTCCACCATCGCCGAGACTCTTAGCAGGAGTTCCTCAAGAGACTTTGTATCACATGGTTTCGTTCCTCGCCAGCCTTCAAGGAGTTGGTAAGCCTTGACCGAGCGCACCATCTCCTGGGCATCGATATCGGTCAATGGGTGAATGCGAAGGACGACATCTTTGAATAACTCAGTATAAACCCCGCCCGTGCCGAACAGGATCAGGGGACCAAAAGAGGGGTCCTGGGTAACGCCAACGATGACCTCGATTCCTCCAGTTATCATTTCCTGGATGATCACACCTTGCATCTCGTCTGGCCTTCCCATACTGGCCAGGCGTTCCCTGATTTGGATAAAGGCTCTCTCCACTTCTCTCTGCGAGCGGAGATCAAGGATTACACCGCCAACCTCTGTTTTATGGGCTATTGTATCAGAGAGAAGCTTTACAGCGACGGGGAAGCCGATTCCCCCGGCGGTCCTCGTCGCCTCCTCGGCAGTCCTGGCTGACTTTGACCTCACTACCCGAATGCCATAGGAGCTGAGAAGCTCGATGGCGGAGGTAGCGTCGAGCCACAAAGGTCGAGAAGCGCTTCGCTCCAAAGCCGATTTCACTATCTGATCAGCCTTCTTTTTATCAATGCTTCCCAGCTCTTGAATTATCCCCTTTGGTCTATTTAGCCACTCGCTGTACTCGCAAGCCCTGGCGAGGGCAGCAGCGGTAGCCTCTGGGAAGGTAAAACAGGGAACGTACCCTTCTTCCTCAGAGCCGAGCTCGATAGGGGCGCCACGCGAACCCATAAATGAAGCCAGCAGGGTCTTGCCTCGGCGGCGAAACTGCAGCGCTGCCTCCCGGATGGCATTGGCTACCTCTTCACTCTTCGTAACTATCGGGGGAATAAAGATAACAATCACAATGTCTACGCAGTCATCCTGT
Organism: Dehalococcoidia bacterium; assembly: GCA_030642645.1. Classification (GTDB taxonomy): domain Bacteria; phylum Chloroflexota; class Dehalococcoidia; order E44-bin15; family DAOWNJ01; genus DAOWNJ01. The sequence continues at coordinate 3,978 of DAOWNJ010000028.1, forward strand.
GCCAGAAGCTCCAGCGCCTGGCTATACTCTTCGGCAGTAGCTTCAGCAGTCATATCTATGGGGTTGTCAATACTGGCCCTGCTTGGCAGGAGCTTCTTCAGCTCTGAAAGCGTCTTATTCGAAAGAGTGGCCAGTTCAAGGCCTCTGGCAGCACAGGCATCAACGGTCATGATTCCGGGACCACCACCATTGGTGAGAATAGCCACCCTTCTCCCTGAAGGTAGTGGCTGGTGACATAGCAGGTTGGCCACATCAAAGAGATCCTCCAGCGTATCTACCCGGATTATCCCGGCCTGTCTAAACAGGGCTTCGGAAGCTACATCGGCAGTAGCCAGCGCTCCTGTGTGGGACGCAGCAGCCCTGGAGCCCGCTGGCGTGCGTCCACTCTTTACCGCTACTATTGGCTTGGTGGGCGTTACGCCACGGGCTATACGAGCAAACCACCTTGGATCTCCGAAGGATTCCATGTAGAGGAGGATGACATCAGTAGCAGCGTCATCCCCCCAGTACTGTAGCAGGTCATTGCTGGATACATCGGCCCTGTTTCCTATGCTGACGAAAGTAGAGAGGCCAATATTGAGGCCCCGTGTATATTCCAGAATAGCAAGCCCAAGGGCACCACTCTGGGTGCCAAAAGCAATGTTGCCGGCGGGAGGAAAAACGGAGGAGAAGGTAGCATTCATATTGACCTGGGGATCGGTATTGATGATCCCCATGCAGTTGGGACCTACCAGGCGCATTCCGTAGTTGCGAGCCGTCTCAATCAGCTTTTCTTGTTTAATTACTCCTTCAGCCCCGCTTTCTGCGAAACCTGCTGATATAACGACGACACCCCTCACACCCTTCCGCCCACACTCTTGCACCACCTGGTGGACTATTTCCGCAGGAGTAATAACCACTGCCAGATCGACTTCACCCGATATATCCAAAACAGACGGATATGCCTTTACCGATGCCACCACTTCAGCATTAGGGTTGACCGGATAGAGGACGCCGTTAAACCCCTGTTGTAGTATGTTATGGAAGAGCTTGTTGCCGATGGTCCCCTGCTTTCGCGAGGCTCCAATAACGGCTATGGAACGGGGCTTGAGGAAAGCCCTCAATGATGCTATGGTGGCAACTTTCTCTCGCTCAGCGGACCTTTCTTCGACCAGCGGTGCCGGAGCAATAGGTAAGACCACCTGATAAACACCGTTTTCCAGCTCATGGGCCATCTGGAAGCCGCTATTCTTCAGCACCCTCATCATTTGCTCGTTTTCAGCAAGCACCTCAGCCTGAAAAAGGCAGATACCCCTTTCAGTTGCTACTGAGGCTAGTTGCTCCAGCAGGTGAGTACCAATGCCTTTTCCTTGGTAGGCATCCTCAACGAGGAAGGCCACCTCGGCCGCATCCCTCCTGGGAAGCCGGTAATAGCGACCCACAGCAACGATTTTCTCTTCTATATCTTCTCCGATAGTTGTCACCAGGGCGAAGGTGTTATCAAAATCAACAGTGCAAAAGCGTTCTGCTTCCTCTCTTGACATCTGGGTCAGGACATTTTGAAACCTGAGATAAATGGTGCGGGGGGTAAGACGGTTGAAAAGAGCGAGCAACCTTTCTTCATCCTCGCGCTGAATAGGCCGGAGATGCAAAGTGGAGCCATCCTTAAGTATTACTGCTCTTCTGTATTTTTCTAAACCGTTGCTAGTGGGATTTGCTGCCATGTAATTTCACCCTCCATATTGTGCCTGGTGCACTACAGCCTATGCCTTTGGCTCTTTTGATAGTCCGCCGGATGAGTCCAGAGCGCCCGTGGGTTGACAATGAGATTATAAGGATTCCCGTTCGCAGAGTCAACGATCCCGTTCTGATCCCCCTTCGTCTGGAGCCCCAGATCAATTGAATCAGGGGGGGCGGCTTTTCATTACACCTGACATTTTGCCCCCTTTATAGAAGGGCAACATATACTGAGAGGAGGAAAATGATGAACTTCATGCGGACTTTCGGGGTCATAGCGCTAGTTGGTATAATAGTAAGCGGCGTGGGGAGTGCATTCGCCCAGGGTCCTCCAAAGAGCCCCCAGCTCTAGCTGGCTTTACACTCACAACCCGACAGGGAATCGAGGTGTCAGTTAGGGTTGATGATGACACCAGATACAAAAGAAGGGGAAAACCCCGTATCAATTCTCGTCGTAGACTGCAAGAAAGTAGTTTCGATTAGACTATATCTTCGTCAAGCCGAGGGGGCTGTCCGATAAATCGGACAGCCTTTTTCAAAATGTGTTAAAGGGAAGGTAGCTTTGCCTTTGTCAATGGCTGTGATAGTATAGCTTTGAGGTTGAAGAGGGCCTGGCAATGCAGATAGAGATACTTGGCGCTGAATCTTTAGGGGTTCGCAGCCTGTGCTGCGTAGTTAGGACGAGGGACCGCAGAGTGGTTGTTGACCCCGGGGTTGCCCTGGGGTTTAGGCGACATGGCCTACCCCCACACCCGGTTCAGGTGGCGGCTTCTGAAAGAACCAGGAGACTTATCGAGGAGGCTCTAGAGGGTGCCACCGATATAGTGATCAGCCACTACCATGGCGATCATCACCTGGTTGATGCTAATCCTTACCAGCTTTCTTTGGAACGGGTAGCCAGGTTATGTATGCACCCCCGCTTATGGCTTAAAGGGACGAAAGACCTTTCATATAATCAGGCTCATCGAGCAAAGGCCCTGGCTGATAGATTAGGTCGGACTCTGTCAGTTGCTGAAGGAATGAGTGATGGGCCACTCGGTTTTTCCTCACCTGTCCCTCACGGGAGGAGGGATGGGCGCGGTGGCAGCGTGATGATGACCCGAATTGAAGATGAGGGAGAGGTTTTCGTCCATGCCTCGGACATCCAGATGCTTGATGATGAGGCAATTGAGAAGGTCCTTGCCTGGCAGCCAAGTGTAGTGCTTGCCTCTGGGCCACCTGTTTACTTGCCAGGTTTAACCTTTGAGGAGCAGGAAGGTGCCTTGCACAGGACTTTGCGGCTGGCCAGAAAGGTTGATACCCTGATTCTTGATCATCACCTGATGCGCTCCAAGAAAGGAGAGCAGTGGCTGGACCATGCCTCTTCACTTACAGGATATAAGGTTGTTTGTGCTGCTGACTTTATGGGGCGCCGCCGTAGTCTGCTCGAGGCCGAGCGAGTCCTTTGGTATAGGAAACTGCCGGTTCCTGAGGGTTGGCACGAGGCCTATGCTCGTGGTGAGGTTGATATACTCTCTGAGGCTAGTCTTACATAATGTATTCCGTAAGGGGAATTTAAGGCAGCCAGAAAGGGTCTATAATTTTCATATGTGTTGTCTCTTGAGAACGGCGTCGCCGACCTTTGTGCTCAGTAGCCTTGCTATAATCGGACACTTAACTCTTAGAAGAAAGAAGATGTTCTTTGCTTCATCATTTAATGACTCGTAATTTCCCTGCCCCTTGGCAATTATAATATCAGCGGAGTGATAAAGCTGTAGCATTTGGGGAGAGCACTGAGAAAGAATAGTAGCTGGGGCATCGGAGCCATTGGGAACTATTTTGGCTACCTTATCCATGCCGGTAGATATGGCATCATCTAGGGTGGCGTCGTTTATGATTGGTTTCTCTCTGACCACATAATGTATCTCGAAATCCTTAATCCGTTGAAGCTCTTCGATAAGCATCCTATCAAACACGATCTCGCCAGCATTATCCCCTAAATATAGAATGCGCGACGAGCTCTCAATGCTTCTTTTAAACTCCTCATAGTCATCAATGCCCAATGGAGATACCAAGGCCGATTCTGCGATAGAGACGGGATCGCCGTAGTTGGACTGTGGGGCTAGGTCTATAGAGTTTCCGGCAATAGCCAGCTTACAGGCTACGAGCAGCGGGTCATCGGAACTAGCTATGGCATCTTTAAAGTGGGGATAGAGAGACAGGGCCAACTGGTTTGCCTGTTGCTTTGCTTCATAGCACGGGTCTCTATTGCCGGTAATATCGGCAACAATCCTGTAGACCTGTTGGGCAATCTCAGGAGGAGTGACATTAAGCGGAAGCTTTGGTATCACGCCAGCTACAGAGTTCAGCACCCTCAGGTGAGTATCTTCGTCATCCGTCGCCATCCTTGCTGCCTCCAGGGCTTGCCTCAGGAAGCAAGGTATACAATCGAGATAAGCTTTCAACTTAATCCTCCAACTATCTCGGCTACCAGAGGGTATCACTCATATGATCCTATTCACAACCCCATCCCGAGTATTATTATACAATATTGGTTGTGCCAAGTCTTCCGATCCTGTTTCTTGACGACATATACCAGCCATGATAAGCTGTAATCCTGTGAAGAGGTTGCCCAGCGAATGAAGATAAGTGACCTCATAATAAAGCAGCAAGGCAGAAGCTTCTCGGTTGAAATCTTCCCCCCCAGGAGCAAAAGGGCAGAGGACAGATTGCTCCGCTCTCTTCAAGAACTGGAACCGCTAAACATTTCCTTCATATCGGTAACCAGCGGTGCCGGGGGTGGTGGCTCAAAGGATACAGCACATATAGTCAAACATATAAAAGATGAGACCCCTCTGCTGCCTATGCCACACCTGACCTGTATCGGTCAAAGTGAGGAGCAACTTCTGGCTATTCTAACAGACTACAGGGATAGCGGCATCGAAAACATCCTGGCTCTTAGAGGGGACCTGCCCATAGAGGGAACGCAACCTACCCCTCTAGAAGGTGAATATCGTTATGCCAGTGACCTGATTCAACTTATAGCCTCCCTCAAAACTTACTGCATTGGGGTGGGGGTATACCCGGAAGGCCATCTCGAATCCCCCAACCTCGCAGTAGATATGTTGCACACAAAAGAGAAGATAGAGGCAGGGGCCGATTTTGCCATTACCCAGATGTTCTTTGAGAATCGCTTTTTCTATGATTTCGTGGAGAGGGCAGAGAAGGCAGGTATTGGTGTCCCGATCATCCCGGGGATTATGCCGGTTACAGATTTGGAGCGAACAAGTCGCTTGAGCCAACAATGCGGTGCCACTTTACCGGATTCTCTAGCTCGCCGCATGGCGGAAGCAAGCGCTTCCCCACAGGAGGCGAGTAAAATTGGCATGGAGTTCACCATAAACCAATGCGAGGAGCTATTAAGAAATAACATCAGGTATCTCCACTTTTACAGTATGAACCGCCCTGATATAGTGGTCGAGATATTCGACCGACTCGGCCTAGAGAGGCTATGAGGATGGAGGGAGAGGTGCAGCAGATAACAGGGAATGTGCGTAAGGA